>NZ_CAAAFR010000182.1:17719-49585 GCF_900634745.1 Protofrankia symbiont of Coriaria ruscifolia | reverse complement strand
CCGGATCTGTCGCTGATCTACCCGCCGTACTCGGCCCGCGCCGAGAAGCTGCTGCGCCGGCTGTTCTGACGCCACGCCTGCCGATGGCGGACGGCGGCAGGACAAGATGCTGTCCGTCGGTGCCAGTCGCTGGTACCGGGCGTCAGCGGCGGGGGGCGTAGAGCGCGACGCCGTCCTCACCGGTGGCCGTTGCCAACTGGTCGTGTTCCACCAGCAGGTTGAGGTGTGCCTCGATCTCGAGGACGGCCAGCACCTGGCCGGTCGTGTCCAGTTCGTCGAGCCGGCGTTCCCGGCGGGTCCAGCGCATCGCCGACGCGACCTGCAACGCCGTCTCGGCGCCTTCGCGAACGTGCCCGACGACGGCGTCCAGACGAGCCTCGTGATGGGCCAGCAACTCCTCGACCCGCTGGTGCACACTGGTGGTGACCGGGCCGTGTGCGGGCAGCAGCAGCGTGTCGGGAAGGTCGCCCACCAGGCGCAGCGACTGCAGGAAGCTGCGAAGCGGCGACGGTTCGGGCACCCACTCGAACCCCAGCGACGGGGTGATGTGCGGTAGCACGTGGTCGCCGGCGAACAGCAGGCCGTTGGCGTTGTCGCGGAGCACGACGTGGCCACGGGTGTGCCCGGGCGTGGCGAGGACGTCGAGCTTGCGGTCTGCCAGGCCGACGACGTCGCCGTCGTCGAGCCAGCTGTCGGGGGGACCCCATGGCGTGTCCCTCGCCTCCCTCGCCACGTGCTGGGCGTAGCGTGCGGCGAGGTCGGGTGCGCCGCAGCGCAGCAGCATCGCGATCTGAGGATGGGCGGGGACGTCGGCTTCCCCGCCGACGTGTATGGAGTGACGCTCTCCCCAGCCGATGCTGACCTTCGTCCCGAATCTCGCGCGTAGTGCGATGGCCTGGGTGTAGTGGTCGTGGTGTGCGTGCGTCACCACGACGCGGGAAACGTCGTCAAGCCGATAGCCGAGCGTGCCCAAAGCGGTGACCAGCGCAGCCTCGGTGGACGGCGCGGCCCACCCGGAGTCCACCACGACCAGGCCGTCGACATCCGGTACAACGTAGACGTTCACGGCGCGCAGGCCGTCGAGCGGCAGGGGGAGCGGGATGCGGTAGACCCCGGTCGTTACAGGATGCGCGCCGGGATCCGTCCAGTCGTCGGGTTGTTCGTTCGGCAGCAGCGGCACGCGCATCTCCTCGGTCGGTGGTTCCGACGGCAGGGTGTTCATGGCGTTTCGGCGAGGGCTGGCGGTCGGCGTCGTGCGCGGCGTCCTCGGTTTATCTAAATAGAATTAAAATTAATGTATTCTACTGCGGCGATCGGTTGTTCGTGTCCTAGTTGCGGCTGTTCCGCTTCCGGCAGGCGTCACTGATCGTGACCATCGCCCAGAGCCGGACCGTCGGAGCTGGATGCCGACCGACACCGATTCCTTCATCGATGTACCGTCCTAACATGCTCCCGGGTCGTTTCTGGCTCCCAGCCCGTTCCTGACCTGCCGAGCCGCTCTCTTGTCAAGGGACATTGAGAACTCAGTGACGGTCGAGAGTTGCCCGGTGGTGGCCACCAGATCTGCGCCAGAGCCCCAGATCTGCCCGCTGGTGACCACCGACGTGCCCGGGTCGTCAGGTGGTCAGGTGGTCAGGGGTTTCACCCCCTTGCCGGACAGGGCTTGGGCGAGGCGGATGCTGTCGCCGCTGGTCTGCGTGGGTGGGCGTGGTGCAGGAGCCGGTCGATCTGTTGCCGTCGTTCGGCCCCGGGATGCTGGTTGCTGGCTGACCATAACTTCCTGTCTCACCGGCTGGCCCGCGACACCCTCGCTACCGGCACGCACCTGCTGTGGTGGGCGTCGGCGTCGTTCGCTCTCGCACCGATCACAGTGTCGGCGGACGGCGCCTACCTGGCCGAGCTCAATCCCGCGTGCCGCGGCTACGGTCCGCCGATCACCGTTCGGGTGATCGAATACATCGTGCGCACCACCCCGGCCGGCGGCGGCGAAGCGTCGTGTCCGGACTGGACACCGAGCACCCGACACCATCCGTTCCGAGGCCGCTGCCACGTACCACCGTCAGCACGTGGGTAGACCTGTCCTCGCATGGGGGTAAAAAAAGTTCTCTTAAGGGTGATGCAGAACACGTGACTGGGCTCACATGATGGGGCGCACCGCCGGATGGAGCCGGTCGAACCGACCGGACGGCTACTCGCCCTGACGCAGGAGCGCCGCATGACTATTACGGAGTCCACCCCGACTGTCAGCGTCCCGGACGAGATCGCGCGACGTGTGGTGCTGCCCGAAGGACACCGGGACGACGAACCGCTCTTCGCGGCGTACCGGTGGCTGCGGGAGAACGCGCCGCTGGCGAAGGTCCACGTCGAGGGCTACGACCCGATCTGGCTCGTCACCAAGCACACGGACATCATGGAGATCGAGAAGCAGCCGGCCGTCTTCACCAGTGGTGGCGGTGAGGCGCCGGGTTCGCACAACCCGATTCTGCAGAACCAGGCGGGCGACGCGTTCACCAGCTCCCTGACCGGTGGGAGCCTGCGGATCCTCGAGACGGTGACCTACCTCGATCCGCCCGAGCACACGATGGTCAAGGACGAGGTGACCGAGCCCACCGCCCGCACCGTCGGTGCCGGCCACGTGGGCGGGACGTTCGCCGCGCTCGTGCGCCAGGCCGGTTTCGCTGGCGAGGACTCGCGGCTGTCCTGCCATCTGATCGTCACCGGGGCCTGTGACGGGATCAGGGCGAACGTCGTCGACTCCAGTGTTTGATCAAGAAAGCCGGAACAAGAACGTCGACCCAGCGGAGAGAAAAGCGCCCGGAAGACGGGCCTGAAAATGGTGGAAGGAATGCCGTGAAGGTCACAGCCGCCGTACTCGAGAAACTCGGTTCCGACTTCGCCGTGAAGGAGCTCGACCTGGCCGATCCCGGCCAGGGGGAGGTTCTCATCGAGGTGGCGGGGGTCGGGCTGTGTCACACCGATCTGGCCGTCGCGCACGGTCACCTGCCCTTCCCGTTCCCCGCCGTCGTCGGTCACGAGGGCAGTGGCGTCGTCACCGCGGTAGGGGAGGGCGTTACCAAGGTGGCGCCGGGTGACCGTGTCGCGGCCACCTTCAACAGCTGCGGCATCTGTTCTGAATGCGCAGCTGGCTCCCCGTCGTACTGCGTCCGGTTCATGGAGCTCAACTTCAGCGGGGTGGCAGCAACGGCACGACGCCCCTGCACGACGGTACCGCCGACGTGGGCGGCAACTTCTTCGGCCAGTCGTCGTTCGCCACCCACGCGCTGGCCCACGAGGCCAACGTCGTGAAGATTCCCGACGGTATCCCGCTGGAGCTGGCCGGACCGCTCGGCTGCGGGGTCCAGACAGGTGCCGGCGCCGTGCTCAACTCTCTGAACTGCCCACCCGGTTCGTCGCTGCTGATCACCGGTGGCGGTTCGGTCGGCCTCTCGGCGCTCATGGCCGCGGCCGCCCGCGGGCTGACGACCATCATCGTCGTTGAGCCCGTAGCCGCACGTCGGCAGCTCGAGCTCGGCGCGACGCACGCGATCGACCCCTCCGCGGGCGACATCGCCGAGCAGGTTCGGGCCATCATCCCCGAAGGAGTCAAGTACGCCGTCGACACGACGGCGGCCGGTCCGGTCATCACGGCCGTGCTTGCCTCGCTCGCCCAGCAGGGGCGGTTCGGCATGGTCGGCGTCCCGTCGGACCCGACGGCGACGCTGTCGGTGAACCTTATCGAGATGCAGGCCCGGGGCCTGTCGTTCACGGGAATCGTCGAGGGCGACAGCAACCCGGATGTGTTCATTCCGGAGCTCGTCGAGATGTACAAGGCCGGTGCGTTCCCGTTCGACAAGATCGTTACCAAGATGCCTTTCAAGGAGATCAACGAAGCGGTCGCGGCCCAGGCCCGGGGCGAGGTCATCAAGGTCGTTCTCGTCCACGACTGACACCCGATCGACCTGGGCCGCCCGACTGGGTACCGGACCCATAATCCGCCCGTGCGACGTCCGCGTCGGCCAGGCGACGAATTTGCGAGCGAAGGGGCGGACATGGCAATCATCGAGTACGACCGTTTGAACCCGCCCCGTCTTTACATCGACGGGCGGTGGACGAGTCCGGCATCGGATGACCGTATTCAGGTCATCGAGGCGGCGACGGAGGAGAACGTCGGTAGCGTGCCGGCGGGCACCGAAGGTGATGTCGACGCGGCGGTGGATGCCGCCCGCCGGGCGTTCGACGATCCTGAGGGTTGGTCGAACTGGTCGCCGGCGCGGCGGGGTGAGGTGTTGGAGCGCTTCGCTGCCGCGCTGGAGGCGCGTGGAGCCGAGACGGCTCGTCGGGTCTCGGTTCAGAACGGCATGCCGTTGTGGCTGGACCAGAACTTCGAGGCCGGTTTCCCGGCCCTGCTGTTGCGCTACTACTCCGGTCTCGTCGCGGCGGGCCAGGAGGAGGTGCGCGCCGGCATGTTGGGTAAGAAGGTGCTGGTCAGGCGCGATCCGATCGGTGTGGTAGCGGCGATTGTGCCGTGGAACGTCCCGCAGGCGATCACATTTCTCAAGCTCGGCCCGGCGCTCGCTGCTGGCAACACCGTGGTTCTCAAGCCGGCTCCGGAGACCGTGCTGGATGCGTTCCTCATGGCTGAGGCGGCGATCGAGGCCGGGCTTCCGCCGGGCGTGCTCAATGTCGTTCCCGCGGGGCGGGAGGTTGGTGCATATCTGGTCGCGCATCCGGGTGTGGACAAGGTGTCGTTCACTGGCTCGACCGTGGCCGGTCGGGCCAGTGCCGAGACCTGTGGGCGGCTCCTGCGGCCGGTGACGCTGGAACTCGGCGGCAAGTCGGCTGCAATTGTGCTCGATGACGCCGACCTGAGCTCGACGATCGAGTCGTTCTTCGGTGCCACCCTGTTCAACAACGGTCAGATCTGCTGGCTCGGCACGCGCATCCTGGCTCCCCGCAGCCGGTACGACGTGGTCGTGGACACGATCACGGGTCTCGCGCAGTCTCTGACGGTCGGTGATCCGCTTGAGTCGGCCACGAAGGTCGGGCCGCTGCTTTCGCGAAGAAGGTCCGTTCCGGCACGGTCGGTGTCAACGGCTACGTCAACGACCCCTATGCGCCGTTCGGTGGCATCAAGTCCAGCGGCATGGGCCGCGAACTGGGCCCGGAGGGGCTCCAGCCGTTCCAGCTGCTCAAGAGAATCTACCTGGACGAGGCCAATGACACGGCCTGACGGGCCTTGTCCCGGCCGGGCCGGGACAAGGCCCGCGGCGTCAGCCCTCTACTCTCCAAGGAGATCTGTTGACACTCACTACGGACTCACCGACGCTCACCACGGTGAGCGACCGAATCGAACGTGCCTGCTCGGCATGTGTGCCGATCGGCGTGGTCCTTATGTTCGTTGGTCTGTTGATCGCCGGCTACATCCCGGCGGTGCCCGCCAACTGGTCCGCCGAAGAGGTCGCCGAGTTCTACCGGGACGACACGAATCTCATTCGTTTCGGGATCATTCTGACGTTGATCGGATTCATGGTCTGGGGCCCGCTGATCACGGTGATCCTGCGTCAGATGTTACGTATTCGGCCTGAGCAGAAGGCCCTGGCCTACCTGCAGTTCGGTTCCGGACTGGCGGCCTGGCAGTTCCTGTGGGTGCCGATGCTCGTCCTGGCGGCTGCCTCGTTCCGCCCGGAGCGCAGCCCTGAGGCGACACAGACGCTGCACGACCTGGGCTGGATCCTGCTGTTCATGCCGTTCGTCCTGCAGAGCGGCGCCATCGCTCTGGCGGTGCTGCTGGACACCGGGCCGAAACCGGTCTTCCCGCGCTGGGTGGCTTACTTCAACCTGCTGGAGTGCTTCCTCTTCCTGGCGGTGGTCCTGATGCTGTTCTTCAAGACGGGGCCGTTCGCCTACCACGGCGTGCTGGTGTTCTGGCTCCCGCTGTTCATATTCGGCGCGTGGCTGCTCGTGATGGCATGGGCCACCTATCGCGGGGCCGTCGAGGAGCAGACACAGCGGCTTCAGAACACCTCGGGCGCGCATGCGGGTTGAACGGTCGACGTCGGCGTACTCGCCGTCGTCGGGCACCCGGGTCGAGGCTCCCGAGCCGCGTGGCCGTGTCTCACACGTGTCTGATGAGGGCAGCCATGCCCCACATGTGCCCGGTGAGGTTGGTGTCTGGGTCCTCGTCCTCGGCGAGATGTCGATGTTCGGGGTATTCTTTGCGATCTTCATGGACGCCCGTGCCGGTGACCGGGAGCTGTTCGCCCGGTCACAGCGGCATCTGAACATCACGATCGGGCTCGTCAACACGATAATTCTCCTGGCGAGCTCGCTGTTCGTCGTGCAGGCTGTCCAGGCGGTCCGGGCCGGTGGGTTCGGCCGGGCGTCGAAGTTCTTCACGCTGGCGCTGCTCTGCGGCCTCGGATTCATGGGTGGAAAAGTTCTGGAATACGGCGAGAAGCTGCACGCCGGTATCACCCCCGTGACGAACACGTTCTACATGTACTACTACGTACTTACCGGAATACACGCTCTCCACGTCGCCGTCGGTATGGGTGTGCTCGCCTTCCTGCGGAAGGTGACGAGAAATTCGTCCCGTCATCCAAAGATCGCGACGGTCGAGGCGTGCGCGTCCTACTGGCACATGGTGGATGTACTATGGATCGTCCTGTTCCCGCTTCTCTATCTCATCTGAGTTCGCGCCTGCGCACGGCGGTCCGGGGCCAGCCGGTCCGGCTGGTGTTCGTCGGGCTCCTGCTGCTGACGGCCAGCTCGTCGTGGTTCGCCGAATCCGAAAGCTCCCGCGGTGTCGCCACGACGGCATTCCTCATGACCGTCGTCGCATTGAAGATCCACCTTGTCGGCATGCACTTCATGGAGCTCAGGTACGCCCCGCTCGCCCTGAAGCTCGCGTTCCACGGCTGGATCGCTGTGGTGTGGGGACTCATAGTCGGCTTCAGCTGATCCATGGGCCGACGTCAAAGCACCGGCTGCCGGCACCTGGGGCCGACATCGTCCGGGAACCGCCGGTATGTGCCGACGGCCGTCGAGGCATCGCAGGTGGCAGGTCGCAGGTCGATCGCGACGGCATCTTGCATAAATGGTCCAACTGGTCAGATCGTCGTCGCTGCTTGATGCAGGATCAGGTTGCGGCGGGCGCCCAGGGGACGGACATCGGCGAGTTGGACGAGGGCGTCGAAGAAGCGGACTTCGTGTCTGGCGGCGGTGGACAGGTAGCTTCTGACACAACGGATATAATCCCAACATGCTGGAGCTCTGGAACCTGCCGGGAAATAACTTCGGTTCTTGATCAGTGCCATGGGGCCGTAGACCGCCATCGTGGTGGAGGAGATCGGGGCGACAACACCAACATCAAGATCTGGAGTTATTGTCCGGCAGGTCCCTGTCACGACCCGGACCCGGCGAAGTGGACGCTATGCGGCCTTGGAGAGGCGTATGGGCCGTCAGGACCCGGCTCCGTCACTGCGCCGCGGTCCCGCGGCCGGCAGCGCGTGGGCAACGCGGTTCGAGGTGTCGTTGGCCTACCGGTAGGTGGGCGCTGGTGAGCGCAGGGTTACCGTATGCTCTCTCCTGGCCGACGGTCGCATCCTCGCCGGGACGGCCGGCTCCACACCGGACGGTTCGGGACGTCACCGACGACCACGTGGTTGGGGAGTCGGTTGCCCGCAGCCCCTGCGGACTCTCCACGTCGAGAGGCGCCATGAGAACGCCCTTCGTGTCGTCCGCGCCGAGGTCGAGGCTGCCTTCGAGGGGCTGATCCCGGGGCTCAATTATAGTATGACCATAAACATGACGAATGATTCGGTTAATATTCTTGTCCAGGACGGTATCGCAACAGTGGAACTGTCCAGGCCCCACGCGCGCAACGCCTGGGACGACACGTTGGGCGACGGACTGGCGGAGGCATTTTCCGACCTGGAAGGTCGAGTGGACGTTCGTGCTGTCGTACTGACCGGCCAGGGCAGCGTCTTCTGTGCGGGCGCGGATCTGGTCGCCGGGTTCCCGACCCTGAGCACCGGACACGACGATCTCCGAGGTGTGCTGCGTCGGCGCTTCCACCCCGCCTTCCTTGCCCTGCTCAACCTGCCCCAGCCGGTGGTCGCGGCCGTGCACGGCCCGGCAATCGGTGCCGGGGCATGCACGGCGCTCGCCGCCGACATCAGCGTTATGTCACGCGACGCGTATCTTCAGTTCCGCTTCGCCCGCATCGGTCTCATGCCCGACGTCGGGGCGGCCGCCCTGCTCACCACCGTCGTCGGACCGGCGAAGGCAGCCGAATTGTTGATGCTCGTCGACCCGATCGACGCAGCCACATGTCTCGAGCTCGGTCTGGTCAGCCGGCTCGCCGAGGCCGACACGGTGGTCAGCGAAAGCCTGGAACTCGCACGGCGACTGGCTTCCGGGCCGTCCCGGGCCTACGCGACGACCAAAAAGGCGATCCGGGCCTGGTCCTGGCGCGACATACCCGCCCACATGGAACTGGAAGCCGAACTACAGCAGACACTCACCCGTACGGCGGACTGGGCGGAAGGCCGGGCAGCCTTTCGGGAACGGCGTGAACCCAAGTTCTCCGGCCGCTGACCCACGGATGTCAACGGACTAGCGAGCAACGCGACCGACCGGCCCGATGTGGACCCCGGGAATCCGGATTCAAACCTGTGCGGCTCAACCCGGGATCTTTGTCCGGTCCGGGTGACGAAACGGCGACTGCGATACATAACATAAGTGGGGCCGAGGAGCTTTCGATCTGCGAGTCCGTTTGGTGCGGACGTGCCCGCGCTGACGGCCCGTCATTCGGGAGGGACCCGGTCGACAATGTATGAGAGATCGTCGTGATAGGTCGAACCCAGCTTGGTGACGGCGCCTTCGAAGGCGCCGTGTCCGTGCTTCACTCCGCTTAGCCGGTTTTCGGGTAGGAGCACGCGGTCGCCGACGTTCAGACGTGGGTGCCCGCGCCAACGGTACGAATACTTCCCGACCTCTCCACGACCTGGTCGCCGCCGATCTCGTAGGCGCGTGTCGTGTCGTCCAGACTGGTATCCAGTTCCTGGATGCGCTGTTCCAGCCGTTCGATCTTCATCTCCTGAATCGATTCGGCTGAGTTTAGTGACAATGGCTGCTGAATCATCCGAATAGTAACATCCGGTACTCACACAGCTGCCTGGAGTGCCCCCGGCAGGATTCGAACCTGCGCACCTGCCTCCGGAGGGCAGTGCTCTATCCCCTGAGCTACGGGGGCTCTAGGGGCAACGAGTCTTACCGTACCAGGCTCGTAGGGGTGGTCATCCGGCCAGGTAGCCGTAAGCTCCGGATGTGTACTGCGAAGCCCCGCGCGTCCTCGTCGTCGACGACGACGCGGTGATCCGTCAGCTTGTGGTGGTCAACCTCGAGCTGGAAGGCTTCGAGGTGTACACCGCGATCGACGGGTTCGACTGCCTCGAGCGGGTGCGGGCTGTCGCACCGCATGTGATCACGTTGGACGTCATGATGCCGCATCTGGACGGATGGGACGTGGTCGCCCGCCTGCGCGAGGACCCTGCCACGGCGGACATCGCGGTGATCCTTCTGTCCGCGCGTGCCCAGGCCGCCGACCTCAGACGCGGGGAGCGCCTCGGGGTGGACTACTACCTCACCAAACCCTTCGACCCAGACGAACTGATCGGGGTTGTGCGCCGGCTTGCCGCCGGTCGCGACCAGCCGGTCTGAACCGGTCGGATCCATCCGGCCTGACGGATCTGTTCGGATCCGTTCGGATGCGCCGGATCTGTTGGGCCGGTCGGACTGGTATCGCGGTCCGCCTCGCTCGTCCGTCACCCGTCTGTCACCCCCGGTGTATGGGCTTGGACCCTTTGCCGGCCGGGGAGCCGGTTTCGGTGTGGGCCGGTGGGAGTGTCGTCTCCGGGAAGGCTCTCGGCGGACGGCTACCGATAGCGACGCCGGTCGGTTCACGCGTCCCGCGCCGATAGCATCACGCCATGACCCCGGCCGATCTCGCTGAGACCCTCAGGGCCATCGTCTGTGATCTTGTCGCGGACGATGAGCTCGACGTGGTGGTTCCCGTGGTCGTGCCGGTCGAATGCTCCAAGGTCGTCGACCATGGTGACTACGCCACACCGCTTGCTCTTCAGCTTGCCCGCTCGGCGCGGCGGCCGCCCCGGGATGTCGCGGAGGCGGTCGCGGTCCGGCTCCGCCGGGACCCGGCGGTGGCCGGCGTCGATGTCGCCGGAGGCGGCTTCCTCAACATCCGGTTGGCGGGCGGCGCCCTCGGCAAGATCGCCCGGACGGTCGCGCGGGCGGGCGACGACTACGTACGGAGATCGGCTGTGGGTCCCCGGCGGCCCGGGACAAGCGATGGTCACGCTGTTTTCGGCCGGAGCCGGGCAGGTGTGGGTGGGCGGATGAGCGTCGAGTGCGTGCGCGCGACCCCGACTGGTCCGGTGACTGTTGCCTCGGCGCGTCAGGCGGCCGTGGAGGACGCGCTGGCCCGGCTGCTCGGCGCCGACCGTGCCGCTGGAACCGGATGCGGTGCCGCAATTACCAAAAGCACATGCGATGCCGGAACCGCCGGGGCCGCCGGAAGCACGTGCGACGCCGAAACCATGCAGGCCACGGGAAACGCATGCGATGCCGATGAAGCAGGCGTACAGGCCGACCGGTTCGAAGCTTTGGTCCTCGCGGCAGCCCGTGGCCTGCTCGCATCGGCCGATGGTCACCGCGCCGATTATGCCGGCGGAATCCACGCCGGCGAAGCCGCTGCCGGCGGAATTGCCAGAACGGCATTTCGGGTCGGTCCGGGGTTGCGGGACTTCTCCGTGGACGACGGATCCGCGAACAACAGATCCGCGGACAAGGCACTTGCGGACGACGGATCCGCGGACAACGCACCTGCGGACCGGGCATTCGCGGACAACGCACCTGCGGTACGCGTGGGCAAGAAATTCGGTTCGATTTCCGATCTGGTGGACGCGGTCGGGATGGACGCCGTCCGTTATTCGCTCGTCCGCACCCCACCGGGCGCCGCCGGCACGCTCGACCCGGACGTCATTGCCAGGCGGACCAACGACAATCCGGTTTTCCGCGTCCAGTACACTCATGCGTGGATCTGCCTGCTGCTGCGTAACGCCAGGCAGCTGGGGCTGGGTGTGGACGTCGAGGGCGCGGACGTGTCACTGCTGACCCACCCGCGTGAGGGTGACCTGTTGCGGGCGCTGGGTGAGCTGTCGAGGGTCGTTGAAACCGCGGCCGAGCTGCGAGAGCCGTACCGGGTCGCGCGCTACCTCGAGGAGCTCGTCGGTACCTACCATCGTTTCCACGAGGCATGCAGGGTGTTGCCACAGGGGGACGAGGCAGCAGGGGCGCTCACCGGGGCGCGGCTGCTGCTGGCCGACGCGACCCGGATCGTGCTCGCCGGTGGCCTCCGGCTGCTGGGTGTGTCGGCTCCGACGAGGATGTGACTGTCGTGCGTAACCAGGTTCCTTCACCTGTCTGCCTTCCGGCACCCGCCGGCGGCTCTGCCGGCACGTCTCCCGCTGCCGCCGGCACGTCGCCTACGGACTGCCTGCCCGGGGTACCGCCCGAGCCGGCCCGGTCCGCGGCGCAACGGGGCGAGACGATCGGGGCCGGTCACGAGACCGGGGCCGGTCAGGATGCTCTGGAACCGCTGGAGGACGGGCTCTGGCCGGCGTCGGCGGCCTTGGACGCCGACGGTGTCCTGCGGGTCGGTGGGCTGCGGGTGGACGCGCTTGCGGCGCAGTTCGCCACCCCCGCCTACGTCCTGGACGAGGAGGACTTCCGGGCGCGCGCCCGGGCATGGCGGACGGCTTTCGCCGACGGCGACGTCTACTACGCCGGAAAGGCGCTGTTGTGCCGCTCGATCGCGCGTTGGGTGGCGCAGGAGGAGCTCTCGCTGGATGTCTGTACCGGCGGTGAGCTGGCGGTGGCCCAGGCGGTGGGCTTTCCGCCCGAACGGCTGCTTTTCCACGGCAACAACAAGTCCACCGCCGAGCTGCGGCGCGCGGTCGCCTACGGGGTCGGGCGGATCGTCGTCGACTCGTTCGTGGAGATCTCCCGTCTGATCGAGGTGGCGGCGCGGGCAGGTGTCCGCCAGCGGGTGTTCGTGCGGGTCACGCCCGGGGTGGAGGCGCACACCCACCACTACGTGGCCACCGGGCAGGAGGACCAGAAGTTCGGCTTCTCGCTGGCCAGCGGTGCCGCGGCCGAGGCGATCAGGCGGGTGTTGGCCGCGTCCGACCATCTCGAACTCGCCGGGACGCACGCCCACATCGGCTCGCAGATATTCGACACCGCCGGTTTCGGGCTGGCCGCGCACCGGATGGTGGGGCTGTTGGCCGCCGTCCGTGACACCCACGGGGTCGAACCGCCCGAACTCGACCTGGGCGGCGGCCTGGGTATCGCCTACACCGGTGAGGACGCGCCGCTGGACGTCGCCGACGTCGCCGACCGGCTCCGTACGATTGTCGGGAAGGAATGCGCCGCGGCCGGTCTGGCCGTCCCCCGGCTGGCGGTCGAACCCGGCCGGGCGATCAGCGGCCCGACCGCGATCACGTTGTACGAGGTGGGAACGGTCAAGGAGCTGCCCGGACTGCGTACCTATGTCAGCGTCGACGGCGGGATGAGCGACAACATCCGCACCGCCCTGTATGACGCGCGTTACACCGCCCGGCTGGTGTCGCGACGCAGCTCGTCCGCGCCGCATGTGGTGACGCTGGTCGGTAAGCACTGCGAGTCCGGCGACGTGGTCGCGCACGACGTTTCGCTGCCGGCCGACGTCCGGCCCGGGGACCTTGTCGCGGTGCCGGCGAGCGGGGCGTACCACCGGTCCATGGCGAGCAACTACAACCATGTTCCCCGGCCGCCGGTCGTCGCGGTCCGTGCCGGGCGGGCCCGGGTGATCGTCCGCCGGGAGACCGAGGCCGACCTGCTGCGTCTCGACGTCGACGAGGCTGACAACGGCGCTGACAACGGCGCCGGCGGCGTCACGGGTCCTGTCGGCGTCACGGGTCCTGTCGGCGTCGAGGGCAGGGCGGGCGCACGGTGAGCAATTCATGGTGAGGAATCCGCGATGAGGAACCGGCGATGATGAGGATTGCGCTGCTGGGGTGTGGTGTGGTCGGCGGCGATGTCGTCCGGCTCCTGCACACCCATGCCGAGGACCTTGCCGCCCGTGTGGGCGCACCCCTGGAGCTGGCCGGCGTGGCTGTCCGCCGTCCGTCCCTCGTCCGAGACCTCCCGGTCGACCCGGCCATTTTCACCGGAGACGCGGAACGTCTGGCGACCCGGGACGACGTCGACATCGTCGTGGAGGTGGTCGGCGGCATCGAACCGGCCCGCAGCTGGCTGCTCGCGGCGCTGCGCGCGGGAAAGTCGGTGGTGACGGCGAACAAGGCGTTGCTGGCCACCCATGGTGCCGCGCTCTACGACGCGGCTGCCGCGCACGGCGTGGACCTGTATTACGAGGCGGCGGTTGCCGGCGCGATCCCGCTCCTGCGTCCGCTGCGGGAAAGCCTCGCCGGTGACCGGGTCCGCCGGGTGCTCGGCATCGTCAACGGCACCACCAACTACATCCTCACCCGGATGGACGAGACCGGTGCCGGGTTCACCGAGGCGCTCGAGGAGGCGACCGCGCTCGGATACGCCGAGGCCGACCCCAGCGCGGACATCGACGGTTTCGACGCCGCGGCAAAGGCGGCGATCATCGCGCAGCTTGCGTTCCACACCCGGGTGACCCTGGACGACGTCCACCGGGAGGGCATCGGCGACGTCACCGCCGCGGACATCGGCAGCGCTCGCGCCATGGGCTGCACGGTGAAGGCACTCGCCATCGCCGAACGGTCACCGGATGTACCCGGAGTGAGCGTGCGCGTGCATCCGGCGATGATCCCGCGGGCGCATCCGCTCGCGGCGGTCCGGGACGCGTTCAACGCCGTGTTCGTCGAGGCGGAGGCAGCCGGCCAGCTGATGTTCTACGGTCGCGGGGCCGGCGGTTCGCCCACGGCATCCGCGGTGCTGGGCGACCTGGTCGCGGTGGCGCGTAACCGCCTGGCCGGGCGGCGGGGCCCGGGGGAGTCCGCATACGCGGACCTGCCGGTCCTGCCGATGGGCGTGACCGTGACGCGTTACCACATCAATCTGGACGTGACGGACAAGACCGGGGTGCTCGCCTCGGTCGCCGCCGCGTTCGCACGCCAGGACGTGTCCATACAGAGTGTTCGCCAGGACGGTCACGGTGACGATGCGAGTCTCGTCCTGATCACACATGCGGCTACCGACGCGGCCCTGTCCGCGACCGTCGAGGAGCTGCGGGAACTGGACGTCGTGCGCGCGGTCGCGAGCGTGATGCGGGTCGAGGGGGGCGAGCTGTGACGACAACATCGCATGAAGCGACATCGCCGGCAACGGCACGGGCAGACATGGCGGCGCACGCAGCCATGACGGCCGGACCGGGCGTGGACGCCACTGCCGGGGGAACGCAGGCTGGGGCGCCCCGGACTGCCGGGGCACGGCGGGTGTGGCGCGGAGTGATCGAGGAATACCGCGACCGGCTCCCGGTCTCCCCGGACACGCCGGTCGTCTCCCTCCGGGAGGGCGGGACCCCCTTGCTGCCCGCGGCTCACCTGTCCGAACTGACCAGGTGTGACGTTCATCTCAAGGTTGAGGGCGCCAACCCGACCGGTTCGTTCAAGGACCGCGGGATGACGATGGCCATCAGTCGTGCGGTCGAGGCGGGTTCGCAGGCGGTGATCTGCGCGTCCACAGGCAACACCAGTGCCAGCGCTGCCGCGTACGCCGCCCGGGCGGGGCTCACCTGTGCCGTTCTGGTGCCAAACGGCAAGATCGCTCTGGGGAAGCTGGCGCAGGCGCTCGTCCACGGGGCCCGCCTGCTGCAGCTCGACGGTTCCTTCGACGACTGCCTGCGGGTCGCTCGTGATCTTGCTGATACCTTCCCGGTCACCCTTGTCAACTCGGTGAATCCGTTTCGCCTGGAGGGGCAGAAGACCGCCGCTTTCGAGATCGTCGAGGATCTCGGCTCGGCACCCGACGTCCACTGCCTGCCGGTCGGGAATGCGGGGAATATCACAGCCTACTGGCGTGGCTACGTCGAGGAGGACACACGGGACGGCGCCGGGCGGCCTCGCATGCACGGTTTCCAGGCGGCCGGTGCCGCTCCCATCGTGCGTGGAAGCGTGGTGACCCGGCCGCAGACGATCGCCACGGCGATCCGGATCGGCAACCCCGCGTCGTGGGACTTCGCCCTGCAGGCCCGGGACGCCTCCGGCGGAGGGATCGACGCAGTGACCGACCGCCAGATCCTTTCGGCTTACCGACTCCTCGCGCACCGGGAAGGCGTCTTCGTCGAGCCCTCCAGCGCGGCGAGCGTCGCCGGGCTGCTGCAGACGCGGGCCGCAGGCCTGATCGAGGCCGGCGAGCGGGTGGTGTGCACCGTGACGGGCAACGGGTTGAAGGACCCCGAATGGGCGATCAGCGGGGCGGCCAAGCCAGTGACCATACCGGCGACGGTGGCAGCCGCGGCCGCAGCCCTCGACCTGCAGCGGTCGTGAGTCGTCCGGCACCGCCGCGGCCCTCGACCACGGTCCGGGTACGGGTACCGGCGACCAGCGCCAACCTCGGCCCGGGCTTCGACGCCTGCGGCCTTGCGCTCGGCCTCCACGACGAGCTCACCGTCACCGTCACCGGCCCCGGTCTGTCGATCGAGGTCACCGGTGAGGACGACGGCGTCCGCGACGAGACCCACCTGGTCGTGCGGGCCCTGCGGGCCGGTTTCGCCGCGGCCGGCACCGCGCCGGCCGGGATCCGGCTGACCTGCGTCAACCGCATCCCGCACGGCCGTGGCCTGGGCTCGTCGGCCGCGGCGATCGTGGCCGGCCTGCTGGCGGCGAGCGCTCTGGGCGAAGGCTGTCCGAGTATCCCGGAGGTCTTCGCGCTCGCCTGCGGGATCGAAGGGCATCCGGACAACGTCGCCGCCGCCCTCTACGGCGGCTTCACCGTCGCCTGGTACGACACCGACGGTCCGCCGCGGGTGGCCCGTACCGATCCCCCCGACGACCTGCGGCCGGTCGTGTTCGTTCCCGCCCGCCGTCAGCTGACGGCACAGTCACGGGTGGCCCTGCCGGCGGGAGTGTCCCACGCGGACGCGGCGATGAACGCCGGGCGTGCCGCGCTGCTGGCGATGGTGATGTCGGGGACGCTGCGGGCCCGGCCCGACGGCGCCTGTGCCTGTGCCTGTGCGACAGCCTCCCCGGGACTCCGGGTGCCGGAAAATCACGATGGCGCTGCTTTTGGCCCGGTGGGCGAGCACCAGTGTTGCGACAATCGGAACGATTACGCCCAGCCTGTCAACAATCGGCCTGCCGGGAATCAACACGTCCGGCCGGGCGCTGTGTCCTGGCAGGATGCGCTGCTGGCGGCCGCCGAGGACCGGCTGCACCAGCCCTATCGTCTGCCGTCCATGCCTGAGACCCGTGATCTGCTCGCCCGGTTGCGGGCGGCGGGGTTGGCAGCTGTCCTGTCGGGTTCCGGACCAACGGTACTGGCCCTGGCCGTCGACCGGGACCAGGCTGCTGTTGCGCGTGGATGCGCCGGGAGCGACTTCAGCGTGCTCGACCTGCCCGTCGACCGGGATGGGGCGCAGGTCGAGGTCGTCGCCGGCTGACGGCGACACCGGCCGTCGGCGCTGTCCGAGGCAGGTGTCGGCCGGTGGGCGTGCGGGTGTCTCCCGCGGGCATACCTGCCCGACATGCCCCACAAGTCCGGTGGACGGTCTTCGCGAGCGTGACACGCCAGCTGAAATAGTCCCGGCCCGGGTGGGAAACGGAGGACTCCGAAGCAATACGGCTCCAAGGATGTTGCCCAGGTGACTGCGTCTGGATAGTCTGATGACTGCACTCGCTGCTGCCGCGGCGCGTGCTCGCCCGCCGGTGCCACCGGCTCCTCGTAGCCGGAACCCGGTACCGGACTTGGTGCCTCAGCCTCGTCATCGAAGCCTCGGCCAGCACCGGTTAAGTCCTCAGCGGGACAGACGAGTTCGCACGCGGTACTCAGCCGTTGGCGCCGTCCACGGGCGCTCTGCTTGCCCACCGGCGCTGAACATCGTTTCCATGGGATGCCCAGGCGAAGAAGGTCAACAAGTATCACCCGGCTTCCGTAAGCCGGTCCCTTCAGGGAAGGAACATCTTGAGCGACACCACCGACGTGCTGCCGGACAGCGCACGTGAGTCCGCGGAGTCCCAGACACCGATGTCGTCCGTGGACACCGGCTCCACGCGACGCCGGCGCTCAGGCACCGGCCTTTCGGCCATGCTCCTACCGGAGTTGCAGGCCATGGCGACTTCGTTGGGTATCCAGGGTGTGGGACGCCTGCGAAAGGGGCAGCTCATCGCGGCCATCCAGAACGTGCAGGCTCCCAGCGGCATGAGCGAGAGCGATGCGCCGGCTGCAACACCTCCAGCGACCGCTGCTCCCGCCACGAAGCCGGAACCGACCGTGCAGGTGGCCGACGCTGTGCAGGCCTCCGGTGCCGCCGGCGCGGCTGTGCCAGCCGAAGCAACCGCACGTGGACGCAGCCGCCGTGCTGCCTCCCGCGTGTCAGGAAGTCCGTCCATCTCCGCAGCTGAGCAGGCGACCCTGACCGACGTCCTGCCCGGCCCCGGGCGCAAGCAGTCAGGTAAAGTGATCGTTCCCGATTCCACGAACGGCGCCGAGGGCACGCGGGCCTCCGGCACCCAGGAAGCCGCCGCGGTGCCGTCCGCCGCCACGACGGACAGCGCACCTGCCGCGCCGCTGCCCAGCGCACCCGACACGCCGGTGACCAGCGTGTCGGCGGAGACGCTGGTGGCCGAGCCGGCCGGCGTCCCCCGGGTGTCGGAGAACGGAAGCGTCCGGACCCGCGAGGACAGGCGTGACCGTCAGCAGTCTGACAGCGACCGGTCGCCGACTGATCGTCCTGCGCTCGGTGAGCGTCAGGGACGCCAGCAGGGTGAGCGCTCGGCCAGTGACCGTCAGGGGCGGGGTCAGTCCGATCGGGGTCAGTCCGATCGGGGTCAGTCCGACCGGGGTCAGTCCGACCGGGGTCAGCCCGACCGGGGTCAGCCCGACCGGGGTCAGTCTGAGAGGGGTCAGTCCGACCGGGGTCAGTCCGACCGGAGTGACTCGGGCCGTGACGACGACTTCGCTGGGGGAAACCGGCGTAACCGCGGTCGCTTCCGTGAGCGCGGCCGTAACCGTGGCCGCCAGGGTGGTGGATTCACCGAGTCCGAGCCGGTGGTCCGCGAGGACGACGTGCTCGTGCCGGTTGCCGGCATCCTCGACGTCCTCGACAACTACGCGTTCGTGCGCACCAGTGGCTACCTGACCGGCCCGACCGACGTCTACGTGAGCCTTGCCCAGGTTCGCAGGCACGGCCTGCGCCGCGGAGACGCGATCACCGGGGTCGTCCGGGCACCCCAGGAGGGCGAGCAGCGGCGGGACAAGTACAACGCGCTGGTCCGGCTGGACACGGTCAACGGACTTGAGCCGGACGAGGCGCGCAACCGTCCCGAGTTCACCAAGCTCACTCCGCTCTACCCGCAGGAGCGGTTGCGCCTGGAGACCGAACCACAGCTGCTGACGACCCGGGTCATCGACCTGGTGATGCCGCTCGGAAAGGGCCAGCGCGCGCTGATCGTCAGCCCGCCCAAGGCGGGCAAGACGATGGTGCTGCAGGCCATCGCGAATGCGATCACTACGAACAACCCGGAATGCCACCTGATGGTCGTTCTCGTCGACGAACGCCCTGAAGAGGTGACCGACATGCAGCGGTCGGTCAAGGGCGAGGTGATCGCCTCGACGTTCGACCGGCCGCCGTCGGACCACACCAGCGTCGCCGAGCTGTCTATCGAACGAGCCAAGAGGCTGGTGGAGCTGGGTGAGGACGTCATCGTGCTGCTCGACTCGATCACCCGTCTCGGCCGGGCGTACAACCTGGCCGCACCGGCGTCAGGCCGGATCCTCTCCGGTGGTGTGGACTCCACCGCGCTCTACCCGCCGAAGCGGTTCCTCGGTGCCGCCAGGAACATCGAGAACGGCGGGTCGTTGACCATCATCGCCACGGCTCTGGTGGAGACGGGCTCGACGATGGACACGGTGATCTTCGAGGAGTTCAAGGGCACCGGCAACGCCGAGCTCAAGCTCGACCGTAAGATCGCCGACAAGCGGGTCTTCCCTGCGATCGACGTCAACCCCTCCGGAACCCGCCGGGAGGAGATCCTGCTCGCGCCCGACGAGCTCGTGATCATGCATAAGCTGCGTCGAGTCCTGCACACCCTGGAGTCCCAGCAGGCATTGGATCTTCTGCTGGACAGGTTGAAGCAGACGCGGACGAACTACGAGTTCCTGATGCAGATCGCGAAGACCACACCGGGACAGGACTGATCGCGCACGGCTTCTGCGGTGCTCGTGCGGCGCCCGCCCGGGGCGCGCCCGACTCTGGCAGACTGGACCGTCGATACCCGGCACCGGTTCACGCCCTCGTTCGCAGGGTAGGGCGACCCGGCGGCCACTTCGGGAAGAAGGATCATGAAGGCTGACATTCATCCGACGTACCAGGAGACCACGGTCATCTGTACCTGTGGTTCCACGTTCACGACCCGTAGCACCAAGTCGGACAGCGTGATCAACGCAGAGGTGTGCTCACAGTGCCATCCGTTCTACACCGGCAAGCAGAAGATTCTTGACGTCGGTGGCCGGGTCGAGAAGTTCGAACGGCGTTTCGGTCGCCGCCGTCCCGGCGACAAGCCTGGAAGCACAGCCAGGTAGCGCGCTGACGCGCCCGTGCCGTACCGGTGGCGGCACGGGCGCCGTCCCGGCCGCGCCTACAGTTCGACGTTGAGAGCGCCCGAGAACAGCGCCGTCCGGCTCGTGACACCCGGCGCCGCTCGCTGATCGAACGCCCCAGGACCAGGAGACACCCGAAATGACCACTCCACTCGACGCTCTGCTCACCGAGCACGCCGAGTTGGAGAGTCGTCTGGCCGATCCGTCGGTGCACGCCAACCCGACGCTGGCACGCGGTCTCGGTCGCCGGTATGCGGAACTGACCCCGGCTGTGGAGACCGCCCGCGAGCTGGATCGGGTCGCCGGGGATCTTGCGACAGCCCGCGAGTTCGCCGCCGAGGACGCCTCGTTCCGCGTGGAGGTCGCGGAGCTGGAGGCCGCGCAGGAGGTTTTGCGGGACCGGCTGCGCGCCCATCTGGTGCCCGCTGACCCGGACGATGCCCGGGACGCGATTCTGGAGATCAAGGCGGGTGCGGGCGGTGAGGAGTCGGCCCTGTTCGCCGGTGACCTTCTGCGGATGTACCTGCGTTACGCCGAACGGCGTGGCTGGCGGACCGAGATCCTTGATGCGAACCCCAGCGACCTCGGCGGGTACCGGGACGTGAGCGTGGCGGTGAAGGCCGGCCGGGCGGCGTCGGAAGGAGTCTTCGGGCGGTTGCGCTTCGAAGGCGGCGTCCACCGGGTGCAGCGGGTTCCGGTCACCGAGTCGGCGGGCCGCATCCACACCTCGGCAGCCGGTGTCCTGGTGTTGCCGGAGGCAGCGGATGTCGAGGTCGACATCGACCCCAACGATCTGCGGATCGACGTGTACCGCTCCTCCGGTCCCGGAGGGCAGAGCGTCAACACGACGGATTCGGCTGTGCGGATCACCCACCTGCCCAGCGGGCTGGTCGTCTCCTGCCAGAACGAGAAGAGCCAGCTGCAGAACAAGGAGTCGGCCCTGCGTATCCTGCGGGCCCGACTGCTGTCGGCAGCCCGTGAACGGGCGCAGGCCGAGGCGTCGGCGGCGCGGGCAAGTCAGGTCCGCACGGTGGACCGCTCCGAACGCGTCCGTACCTACAACTTCGCCGAGAACCGGATCAGTGACCACCGGGTCGGCTACAAAGCGCACAACCTTGACCAGGTTCTCGACGGTGAGCTCGACGAGGTCCTCAACGCGCTGGTCGCGGCGGATCTGCAGGCAAGGCTTTCGGTCGAGGTAGCGACATGACCTCCGCCGCGGCCGGGCAGGCCCACCTGGGCAGGGACGCCCGCACAGGCTCACGGACACGTTCGGCACACCCCCCGCACACTCCAGGCTCGGCTCCGGGCACCGGCCCTGGCCCGGACCTGCGGGCTGAGATCGACGAGGCGGTCGCCGTGCTGTCCGCGGCGGGGGTCGCCAGCCCCCGGCCGGATGCCGAGCAGCTTGCCGCCCATGCCACCGGGGAGCCCCGCTGGCGGCTGGCATTGACGGGCACGATGGCCCCGGCCGACCGGGACTGGTTTCACGACCTGGTGGCCCGCCGGGCTGCCAGAGTGCCCTTGCAGCACCTGGTGGGCACTGTCGGATTCCGCTATCTCACCCTTGCTGTTGGTCACGGTGTGTTCGTGCCCCGGCCGGAGACCGAGATGGTGGTCGGGTGGGCCATCGACACCGCTCGCGCGGCCGGGTGGGACAGGCCGATCTGTGTGGATCTGTGCACCGGTTCCGGCGCGATCGCTCTTGCGCTCGCCGATGAGCTGCCGGGCGCGCGGGTGCACGCTGTCGACAGTGACCCGGACGCACTGATGTGGGCGAGGCGTAATGTCGTGCTCACCGGCAGGGTCGTGACCGTGCATCACGCCGACGTGGGGATCGGCCTTTCCGCATGGGGTTCATCTGTGCGGGCCCGGCCGGATGCTCCGGGTGAGCGCATCGTGGCCGGCCCGGACCCCGCGGGCCCCGGCGCCGGGCCCGTCCCGGCCGTTGCCGACGAGCTGACGGACCTGCTCGGCCGGGTCGATCTGCTGGTAAGCAACCCGCCGTACCTGTGCGACGACGAGCGGGACCGGATCGAACCGGAGGTCGGCGAGCATGATCCGCCCGCTGCCCTGTGGGCCGGGCCGGACGGCCTGGCCGGCGTGCGCGCTGTCGCGCAGGCAGCGGTCGACCTGCTCCGCGACGGTGGACGGCTGGTGATCGAGCATTCCGACCGGCACGGGTCGGCGGCCCCTGCCCTGCTGCGGGCGCACGGTTACTGGGATGATGTCCGCGGCCATCAGGATCTGACCGGACGGGACCGGTTCGTCACAGCGACACGCCGAGTTCGGGGTGCGCCGAGCCCGGGGATAGTAGGTGAGGAGCGGTGAGCAGACGCTACGACTGCGCGGACCCTGGACCGCGCGCGGCCGGGCTCGAGGCAGCTACCCGTGCGGTCCGGCACGGTGGACTGGTGGTGTTACCCACCGACACGCTGTACGGCATCGGGGCCGACGCCTTCGACCAGGTCGCGGTCCGGGCCCTGCTGGAGGCCAAAGGCCGTGGGCCGGAGATGCCCGTGCCCGTGCTGGTCGGTTCGTGGCGCACCCTCGACGGGCTGGTGGAGCGGGTGACCTCGCAGGTCCGCGATCTGGTTCGAGCGTTCTGGCCGGGCGGGCTCACGCTGATCGTGCGGCACGCACCGTCACTGACCTGGGATCTCGGTGACGCGCGTGGCACGGTCGCGGTACGGATGCCGCTGCATCCGATGGCGATCGAACTGCTCGGCCGGACTGGTCCGATGGCGGTGTCCAGCGCGAACATCAGCGGTCGGCCACCGGCGACCACGGTGGACGACGCTGTTGCCCAGCTTGGTGATTCCGTCGAGGTGTACCTGGACGGCGGGCCCTGCGCAGTCGGTGTCGCCTCGACGATCGTCGACTGCACCGATGACGTCCCACGCGTGCTGCGGGTCGGCGCCGTTGACCTGGCGGCGCTGCGTGAGGTTCTCCCGTCACTTCGGGTACCCGCCGCAGTGAACTGACGCAGCAGGAGAGGCAGCTTATGAGCACCCCGTTCTGGGGCCCGGACTTCGACCAGCTCCGTGCCGAGGATCCCGAGATCGCCGGCGTCGTCCTGGACGAACTGGACCGGCTTCGAGGAGGACTCCAGCTCATCGCCAGCGAGAACTTCACCTCGCCGGCAGTGCTGGCGGCCCTTGGATCAACGTTGTCGAACAAGTACGCCGAGGGATATCCCGGTCGCCGGTACTACGGCGGATGCCAGGTCGTGGACCGCGCGGAGGAGATCGGCATCGCCCGGGCGAAGGAGCTCTTCGGCGCCGAGCACGCCAACCTGCAGCCGCACTCGGGGGCCCAGGCCAACTTCGCGGTGTACGCGGCGCTACTGGTACCCGGCGACACCGTGTTGGCGATGTCCCTCCCGCACGGCGGTCACCTTACGCATGGTAGTCGAGTCAACTTCAGCGGCAAGTGGTTCAACGTCGCCGCGTACGGCGTCCGGGAGGACACCGAGCTGATCGACTACGACGAGGTGCGCGACCTCGCTCGCCAGCATCAGCCCAAAATGATTATCTGTGGCGCCACCGCCTACCCGAGGCTGATCGACTTCGCCGCCTTCCGGTCGATCGCGGACGAGGTCGGGGCGTGGCTGATGGTGGATGCCGCCCACTTCATCGGCCTGGTCGCGGGCAAGGCGATCCCGAGCCCGGTCCCCTTTGCCGACGTCGTCAGCTTCACCACCCACAAGGTCCTGCGCGGCCCGCGGGGCGGGATGATCCTCTGCCGGGAGGAGCTCGCCCAGCGGATCGACAAGGCGGTCTTCCCCTTCAGTCAGGGCGGCCCGCTCATGCACGCGGTCGCGGCCAAGGCGGTCGCGTTGCGGGAGGCCGCGACCCCCGCCTACCAGGACTACGCCCACCAGGTGATCCGCAATGCCCAGGCGCTCGCGGACGCGCTTGCCGCCGAGGGGGTGCGGCCTGTCGCCGGCGGAACCGACACCCATCTCGCCCTGCTTGACCTGCGTGCTCTCGGGGTCACCGGCAAGGAGGCGGAGGCCCGCTGTGACGCCGCCCGGATCACCCTGAACAAGAACGCGATTCCGTACGACCCGCAGCCACCCGCGGTCTCCTCCGGAATCCGGGTGGGCACTCCCGCAGTGACGACCCAGGGCATGAAGGAAGGCGAGATGAAGGACATCGCCGCGCTCATCGCCCGCGTTGTCAGTGATCCCGACGCTGCCGGCGACGTGGTCACGAGTGTTGCCGCCCTGACGGCCAAGCACCCCGCATACCCGCGGTGACCCGGCAAATGCGCTAGAAGATTGCGTTAGAAGATTGCGGGAGTATCTGCTCGTTTTCGCGGTGTCGGCAGCGATCACGTTCCTGTGCACGCCTGTGGCGCGGCGTTTCGCGATCCGGGTCGGCGCGGTCGCGGGTGTCCGCGACCGCGACGTCCATGCCGTGCCGACTCCACGGCTTGGTGGTCTGGCCATGCTCGCCGGGCTTGCCGCCGGGTTGCTCGTCGCCGACCAGCTGCCGTTCCTGTCCGCGGTCTCCCAGGACTGGGCCGAACCGCATGCGGTACTCGTCGCCGGTGCCCTGATCTGCCTGCTCGGTGTCGTGGACGACCGGTGGCCGCTGGATCCTGTGACGAAGCTTGCGGGTCAGGTCACGGCCGCCGGGGTGATGGTACTGCTGGGCATCCAGTGGTCCTTCGCGGTGAATCCGGACAGTGACACGACCTTCAGTCTCGGACCGGAGACGGCCGTGCCACTGTCGATCCTCGCTACGGTGATCCTGGTCAACGCCATGAACTTCATCGACGGGCTGGACGGTCTTGCCGCCGGGGTTGCGGCCATCGCCGCGGGCGCCACGTTCTACTTCGCCTACGAGGTCGCCGTGATCAACCACTTCTCCCGCGCCGCGCCGGCGGCGTTGCTGGCCGCTGTCACGGCCGGTGTGTGCCTGGGATTCCTGCCGCACAACTTCAACCCGGCGAGACTGTTCATGGGGGATTCCGGCTCGATGCTGGTCGGCCTGCTCTCCGCCGCATCCATGATCTCGGTGACGGGCCAGGTGGCCTACGGCGGATATGCCGGGCCGTCCCGGTCCCTGCCGTCCCTGATCCCGTTGGCCATCCCATTGGCGGTGCTTGCCGTGCCCTTCATCGACCTGGGGCTGGCGGTGGTCCGCCGGACACGTGCCGGTCGGTCACCGTTCGCCCCGGACAAGATGCATTTGCACCATCGGATGCTGGAAATCGGGAAATCCCACGTCCGAGCCGTGCTCATCATGTACTTCTGGGCGGCGCTGCTCGGTTTCGGCGGGGTGGCCGCGTCCTTTTCCCGGCGGCCGCTTCCCATCCTCGCCGGCGTCGTGGGTCTCGGCCTTGCCGGGCTGCTGGTCCTGTTGCTGGCCGGTCAGCGATCTGTGCGGCGCGCATGATTACCGCCGCCGGCCGGACGATCAGGGTTGGTCTGTTGGTGCTTGCCGTCATCGCGCTTCCGGCTTTCACGGTCGCTGGTTTCTCCCGAGGGCCGGCCGGGCTCGCCGCGGTCGCGCTGGGTCTCGTTCTCGTCGCGTCGTTCTTCACGGTGAGCAAGGTTGCGGTAAGCGTTGTCGCCCGCCGGATGCGGGCGATGGTGCTGCCCACGGCGTTGGGTACCTATCTGATAAAGATCGTCATTCTGGGTGCTCTGCTGGTGACTCTGGAGGGTTCCAGCGCCATCGACCTGGCCGCATTCGCCTGGGCCGTCCTCACGGGCGTTCTCGGATGGCTCGGTGCCGAGTTGTGGGTGGCCACGCACACCCGGGTCCCGTTCTACGATCCGGAAGTCTTCCGCGCGCGGGATGACTCCCGGCGTGACACCCTGAATACGTGAGCAACGCCGAACGCACTCCGGGGGACACCGGAAACGGACCGGGTGCGGGTGGAGGGCCGCGTCGCCCGTACCGGCCCGGCCTGATTTCCGGCGAGATGTGGAACGCCTTCGGCACGCTGCTTGCCGGCACCGGCTTCTGGGGGCTGGTCGGCTACGGGATCGACCGGGTCACCGGGATCGGTACCGTTTTCCTGCCGGTGGGCGTCATCGTCGGGATGGCAGCCTCGCTCTATCTCGTGATCTACCGGGCGACGCGGCGTCAGTGACGGTGGTTCCCGGGGGCGGGCGAATCATGATCGCGCAGCCTTTGACTCTCCGGCAGGCTCTGGTAGTTGCGCTGAGCACTCGCCTGACCTCGAAGCGTCTATCTTGGGGCAATGGCAGGAAACGTTCGGGTGGCGTTTGTGTGAACGGGCGAGTGAGCAAGGTCTGGTCGGCCCGGACTTGATGCCGATGGCGCCGGGGTATGGATAGTATCGCCAGTACCGAGTGTTGGCTTGCTGACATCCGGTGTGAGTCGTATCTCTTGTCGGTCTTGTCAGTTCATGATCATAGGGTGTCGATGGATGGTCATGCCTGGCGGGTTGGCTGTGTCCGACGATCGTCATGTCTGGTATGCCAGGTGCCCGAGCGGGATGCGGTCTGCACCGGGTAGGGCTGTTCGCTTGGACCAGATAGGGTGAGTCCACACCGCCGCCGGTACGGCTGCGTCTCTTTTCCGCTGGTGAGAGTGTATTTCGATCATGGAGGTGTACGTCGTGCCGGTCCCGCCGGTCCTCGCGGACGAGGGCTTCCACGGCCCGACCAAGGAGGTGTTCCAGCCGCCGCACTGGTTCGACGTCGATCTCGGACCGATCGACTTCTACCTGAACAAGGCGACGGCTCTGGGGATCTTCGCTGCGCTCGTCGTCGGTGTGCTCTTCTGGCTGGGCTTCCGGCGCGCGGCGGTTGTGCCTCGCGGGGTGCAGAACGTCTGTGAGTCCGTCTACGACTTCGTCGACACGTCGATCGCTCGCGATGTCATCGGGGAGAACGGGCGGAAGTACACGCCGTACCTGGTTGTACTGTTCAGCTTCGTACTGATCTCCAATGTGCTTGCGATCGTGCCCGGTGCCCAGTTCCCACCGACCTCGCGGATAGCGATTCCGATCGTTCTCTCCGCCATCACCTATGTGTTGTTCAACCACGCCGGCATCAAGGCCAGCGGCGCGAAGGCGTATTTCGGCCATATGATCAACCCGGCACCATCGGCGCCCTTCTTCGTCAAGCTTCTGCTCGGGCCGATCGAGGTTATGTCGAACTTGATCGTACGCCCGTTCACGTTGGCGGTCCGGTTGTTCGCGAACATGTTCGCCGGCCACATCCTGTTGCTGGTGTTCTCGCTCGGCGCGGAGTACCTGCTGCCCAAGCCGCCGTTCGTCTTCGGTGTCGCCTCGTTGCTCATGACGATCGTGCTGACCGGTTTCGAACTCGTCATCGACGGCCTGCAGGCCTACATCATCACGATTCTTACGGCCGCCTTCATCGCGGGTGCGGTCGAGGAGCACGGGGACGAGCACGACAGCCCGCACCCGGTCGACCAGGTGCCCGCCGTAGGCGGCGCGTCCGCTGCGGCACACGCATAAGGTTCGGACACCCCGATCAGCACCGCGGCAGGTCGCGGTGCCCGACTGGAAAAGGAATAATGACATGGCAGACACCTCTGTGGTGCTTGCTGCTGCCGACCAGGTGAGCGGCTCTCTCGGCGCGGTGGCCTACGGCCTCGCGGCCATCGGGCCCGGCATCGGTATCGGTCTTATCTTCGGGCTGGGCGTGCAGGCCATTGCCCGCCAGCCAGAAGCCGAGCAGGTCGCTTTCCGATACATGATCATCGGTTTTGCGCTTGCGGAAGCGCTGGCCCTGATCGGTTTCGTCGTCCCGTTCGTCTTCCCCTAGGCCGGGGAGAGACACCGTGGTTATCGAGACACTGCTGCTGGCTGCCGAGGAGGGCGGGCACTCGGACGAGAACGTCCTTGTCCCACCGCTGGGCGAGCTGCTGATCGGCACCCTGTCCTTCGGCCTGCTGGTGGCCTTCTTCTTCTGGAAGGTCTACCCGCAGATCAGGCGGACGTACGCCGAGCGCAGCGATCGTATCGAGGGCGACCTGGCGCGGGCCGAGCGCACCCAGCGGGAGGCCCAGGAGCTTCTCGGGTCATACCGCCGGCAGCTCGCCGAAGCCCAGGACGAGGCGGGACGCATCCGTCAGGACGCACGTGAGCAGGGGCAGCAGATTCTCGACGCCCTGCGTGCGCAGGCCGGCGACGAGGTTGCCGAGATCAAGGCCCGCGGCGAGACGCAGCTCGCCGCGGAGCGGGCCCAGGTCGTCGCCCAGATCCGGCGCGAAATCGGCGAGATCGCGCTCGAGCTCGCTACGAAGATCGTCAACCATGAGCTGCAGCGGGACGACCGCCAGCGTCAGCTTGTCGACGACTTCATCGCGGGTCTGGAACATCCGGACGGCACGGTGGTTGCGGCCCCGGCCGGGCCAGGGGGCTGAGACGTGGACGGATCCAGTCGCCGTTCACTGGTGGCGGCGCGGGCTCGGTTGGACGAACTGACCGCGCTCCCGCCGCCGGGTACCACGACCCGTTCCCGTTACTCCGTCGATCTCGCTCGCCTTGCGGACGACTTCGACGGGGTTGTGGATCTGCTCGACCGGGAGCTGGTCCTCCGCCGTGCGCTGACCGATCCGGGAGCACCCGGATCGGCCCGTTCCGACCTCGCGGCCAGATTGTTCGAACAGAAGATCTCGGCAGAGGCTCTCGAGGTCCTGCAGGTCGCGGCCACCGGACGCTGGGCCCGATCGTTGGACCTTCAGCAGGCGTTGTCCGAACTCGGGGTCGAGGTTCTGCTTGCGCAGGCACAACGTGACAACGCCCTTGACGACGTCGAGGACGAGTTGTTCCGGTTCGGGCGGATCCTCAACCGGACGCCGGAGCTGTCGCTGGCCCTGAGCGCCCCGGCCGCCCCGGTGGCGGCCAAGCAGGCACTTGTGGCGAGGCTGCTGGACGGAAAGGCCCGGCCCATAACGGTCCATCTCATCCAGCGTGCGGTTACCGAGCGCTACCACGGTGACCTTGAACGCCGGCTTGAGCAGTTGACCACGATTGCCGCGGCCCGGCGGAACCGTCTGGTCGCCGTGGTGCTTACCGCAGTTCCTCTCGCGGGCGACCAGATTTACCGGCTGCGGACGGCAATCAGCCGCTATTTTGGCCGTGATGTGCAGCTCCAGGTGGACGTCGACCCCGCTGTTCTCGGGGGCGTTGTCGTGCGGGTCGGTGACGAGGTGGTCGACGGCAGTGTTCTTCGCCGTCTCACCGACGCACGTCGGCGACTGCTCCGATAGAGCGCTCCCGTGGACATCCAGACCTCGCCTGACCTGTGGGACGTGCCCGCACCATTTATTGAAGGACCGAAGCGATGACTGAGCTCTCCATTCGACCGGAGGAAATCCGCGCCGCCCTCCGAGACTACGTCGACTCCTACCAGGCATCCGTCGGAGAGCGCGAGGAGATCGGCCGGGTCGTCGTCGCAGGCGACGGCATCGCGCGGGTCGAGGGTCTGCCGCACGCCATGACCAACGAACTGCTGGAGTTCCACGGCGGGGTACTGGGCCTGGCGCTCAACCTCGACGTGGGCGAGATCGGCTGCGTCATCCTGGGCGACTCCGAGCACATCGAGGAGGGGCAGGAGGTCCGCCGGACCGGCGAGATCCTCTCCGTCCCGGTCGGGGACGGCTTCCTCGGACGGGTCGTCGACCCCCTCGGCCGCCCGATCGACGGCCTTGGGGAGATCGTCTCGACCGAGAGCCGAGCCCTTGAGCTGCAGGCACCCACGGTCGTGCAGCGCCAGCCGGTCAAGGAGCCGTTGCAGACCGGCATCAAGGCCGTCGACGCGATGACGGCCATCGGGCGTGGCCAGCGTCAGCTGATCATCGGCGACCGGCAGACCGGCAAGAGCGCGGTCGCCCTCGACACGATCATCAACCAGCGCGAGAACTGGGCGACCGGGGACCCGAAACTCCAGGTCAAGTGCGTCTATGTGGCGATCGGGCAGAAGAAGTCGACGATCCGGGACGTCCTGAACACCCTTGAGGAGACCGGGGCGCTGGCCTACACGACCATCGTCGCCGCTCCTGCCGACCAGCCGGCCGGGTTCAAGTACCTCGCGCCCTACACCGGTTCCGCAATCGGCCAGCACTGGATGTACAACGGCCAGCACGGTCTGATCGTCTTCGACGACCTGTCCAAGCAGGCCGAGGCGTACCGGGCGATCTCGCTGCTGCTGCGTCGCCCGCCGGGTCGTGAGGCATACCCCGGTGACGTCTTCTACCTGCACTCCCGGCTTCTCGAGCGCTGCGCGAAGCTCTCGGAGGAGCTCGGGGGCGGGTCGCTGACCGGTCTGCCGATCATCGAGACCAAGGGCAACGACATCTCCGCCTACATTCCGACGAACGTCATCTCCATCACCGACGGGCAGATCTTCCTCGAGACCGACCTGTTCAACCAGGGTGTCCGTCCGGCCATCAACGTCGGTACCTCGGTTTCTCGGGTGGGTGGCAGCGCCCAGATCAAGGCGATGAAGGCCGTTGCCGGCCGGCTGCGCCTGGACCTTGCCCAGTACCGCGAGCTGGAGGCGTTCTCGGCGTTCGGCTCCGACCTCGACAAGGCATCGCGCGCCCAGCTCGACCGGGGTGCGCGCATGGTCGAACTGCTCAAGCAGCCGCAGTTCCAGCCGTACTCGGTTGAGCGCGAGGTCGTGTCGATCTGGGCGGGTACGACCGGTCATCTCGATGACGTGCAGGTCGCGGACATCCGCAGGTTCGAAAGCGAGTTCCTCGACTTCATCGAGCGGACCCAGCCGGGGCTGTTCAAGACGATCCGCGAGACCGGCAAGCTCGACGACGACACCCTCGCCGCGCTCGAACAGCTGATCGCGAAGTTCAAGACCGAGTTCACGTTGTCCGGCGGTCAGCCCCTGATCAACGAGCCGGTGCCCGACGGCCTCGACCCCGCCGAGGTGGAGCACGAGGCGATCAAGGTGCACCAGCCGCAGCCGAGGGACGAGGACTGAGGACATGGCCGGCCAGCTCCGCGAATACCGGCGCCGCATCCGTTCGGTACAGTCAACCAAGAAGATCACTCGGGCGATGGAGCTCATCGCCGCGTCCCGGATCGTGAAGGCCAAGGCCAGAGTCGCCGCGTCCCGGCCGTACGCCGACGAGATCACGCGGGTGATCTCCTCGGTTGCGTCGCAGACCACGGTCCGCCACCCGCTGACGACCGAGCATCCCGATGCTCGCCGCGCAGCGGTTCTCGTGGTGACCAGCGACCGTGGTCTTGCCGGTGGTTACAACGCCAACGTGCTGCGTCGCACCGGTGAGCTGCTCGAGCTGCTGCGATCCGAGGGCAAGGAGCCGGTCGTGTACGCGGTCGGCCGTAAGGCCGTCACCTACTACCGGTTCCGGGGCCGGGAGCTGGCCGGGGAGTTCACCGGCTTCTCCGAGCAGCCGAGCTACGACAACGCCAAGGAAGTCGCTGACGCGCTCATCGCGCGGTTCGTCGAATCGAGCGAGGCAGCCGGTGTGGACGAGATTCATCTGGTCTTCACCGAGTACGTGAACACCTTGACGCAGCGGCCGGTTGCCCACCGGATCCTCCCGCTGGTGCTGGAGGAGACCACCGAGCCTCTTCCCGGAGGCCCCCTCCCGCAGTACGAGTTCGAGCCGTCTGCCGAAGGGGTGCTTGACGCCCTGCTTCCGCGGTATGTGGAAAGCCGGCTGTACGCGGCCCTGCTGGAGTCCGCGGCATCCGAGTCGGCGGCCCGCCAGCGGGCGATGAAGTCCGCAACCGACAACGCCGGTGAGCTGATCAAGACCTACACCCGTCGGGCCAACGCCGCCCGCCAGGATGCGATCACGCAGGAGATATCGGAAATTGTCGGAGGCGCCAACGCGCTTGCCCAGGCATCCTAGCCGGCCAAAGGCTGCGCGATCATGGTTTTTCGCGCGGCCGGAGGCCCGAGGGAACTACAGGCATCGACGACCGTTCTACCAAGAAGATCAATCAAACCTGACGTTGCGGGCATCCTGACGGGGTGGCCGGTGACTTCAGGGCACA
>NZ_CAAAFR010000182.1:0-17225 GCF_900634745.1 Protofrankia symbiont of Coriaria ruscifolia | reverse complement strand
CAGGTGAAACTGCCCGAAGTCGCCGGCATCCTGACGCAGTGGCTGGCGACGGAGGGCACAAGTGAAACTGAGGACGCCATGACCGTCACCACCACCTCGCCCGCCGCGGCGGAGGGCAAGGCCCCTGGGACCGGCCGGGTCGCCCGTGTAATCGGCCCGGTCGTCGATGTGGAGTTCGCACCCGAGGAGATCCCCGAGATCTACCGTGCGCTGCGCGTTGACCGCACCATCAATGGACAGACCGCGACGCTCACGCTTGAGGTCGCGCAGCACATCGGTGACAACACCGTACGGACGATCTCCATGCAGCAGACCGACGGTCTGGTGCGCGGAGCGCCCGTCCACGACACCGGTTCGCCGATCACCGTTCCCGTCGGCAACGCCACCCGGGGACACGTGTTCAATGTGCTCGGCGAGCCGCTCGACGTCCCAAGCGTCGACACGGATGTGCGCAGGCCGATCCACGCATCGGCACCCGCCTTCGACCAGCTTGAGTCGAAGACGGAGATGTTCCCGACCGGTATCAAGGTCATCGACCTGCTGGCGCCCTACGTCCGTGGCGGGAAGATCGGCCTGTTCGGCGGGGCGGGTGTCGGCAAGACGGTCGTCATCCAGGAAATGATCAACCGTGTTGCCAAGCAGTTCAGCGGTGTCTCGGTGTTCGCCGGCGTCGGCGAACGGACCCGTGAGGGCAACGACCTGTTCCTGGAGATGACCGAGGCCGGCGTCATCGACGACACCGCGCTGGTGTTCGGCCAGATGGACGAGCCGCCCGGTACCCGCCTGCGGATCGCGCTCGCGGCGCTGACCATGGCGGAGTACTTCCGTGACGTCCAGAAGCAGGACGTGCTGCTGTTCATCGACAACATCTTCCGGTTCACTCAGGCCGGTTCGGAGGTCTCCACCCTGCTCGGACGCATGCCGAGCGCGGTGGGTTACCAGCCGACGCTAGCGGACGAGATGGGCGTCCTGCAGGAGCGGATCACCTCGACGCGCGGTCACTCGATCACCTCGCTCCAGGCAATCTACGTCCCCGCGGATGACATCACCGACCCGGCGCCGCACACGACGTTCACCCATCTCGACGCGACCACGGTGCTCTCGCGAGCCATCTCCGACCTGGGGATCTACCCCGCTGTCGACCCCCTGGACTCGACCTCGCGTATCCTCGACGCCCGCTACCTCGGCCAGGAACACTATGACGTGGCCCGCGAGGTGCAGCGCATCCTGCAGCGTTACAAGGACCTGCAGGACATCATCGCCATTCTCGGTATCGACGAGCTGTCCGAGGAGGACAAAATTCTCGTCAACCGGGCGCGGCGTATCCAGCGCTTCCTGTCGCAGCCGTTCTTCGTGGCCGAGCAGTTCACCGGCATTCCGGGCACCTTCGTCCCGCTCGAAGACACGATCAAGTCCTTCAAGAAGCTGACCGAGGGTGATTACGATCATCTTCCGGAGCAGGCATTCTTCATGTGCGGCGGGATCGAGGACGCGGAGAAGAAGGCGAAGGAGCTCTAACCCTCCGGAGATCGTTCAATAGTGTGACGTGACAGCAGGAAGGACGGCAGCACGATGCCGATGCGGGTGGCGATCGTCTCGCCGGAACGTGAAGTGTGGTCCGGGGATGCCGACATGGTTATCGCACGGACCACGGAAGGTGAAATCGGTGTGCTGCCCAGGCACATCCCGTTGCTCGGGGTCCTCGTCGAGGGCGGCGAGGTACGGGTCAAGACCGGTAATGAGACCCTGACCGTCGCGGTGGACGGTGGTTTTCTTTCCGTGACCGAGCAGGGCGTGAGTATTCTCGCGGAGCATGCGACGCTGTCCACCGGTGCTGGGAGCTGAGCCCGTCCGGCGCTTCTGAAGTCCTTCGGTGACGCGAAAATCATGATCGCGTCACCGTCGGTCTTCCCGGATGTCAGCGGTTGGCGCCCGGTTTCCACAGCACGTCGCCACCGGGATTGGCGACACGCGAGAGGATGAACAGCAGGTCGGAGAGTCTGTTGAGGTAACGGACAGGCAGGGCGCTGGTGCGCTCCGGATCGTGCTCCAGCAGCGCCCAGGCCGAGCGTTCCGTGCGGCGGGCGACCGTCCGTGCGACATGCAGCAGGGCGGCACCGGGCGAGCCTCCCGGCAGGATGAACGAATCCAGCTTGGGAAGGTGCTCGTTGTACCGGTCGCAGGCTTCCTCGAGACGGTCGATGTATGTCTCGGTCACCCGCAGCGGGGGGAATGCCGGGTTGTCCACGATCGGCGTGCACAGGTCCGCGCCGAGATCGAAGAGGTCGTTCTGCACCTGGGCCAGCAGTGTCCGGACGTCCTCGGTGAGGGCACCGAGGGCGAGCGCCACGCCGATGGCGGCATTCGCCTCGTCCACGTCCGCGTACGCGGCCAGTCGCGGGTCGGTCTTGCGGACCCGGGAGGTGTCGCCGAGCGCGGTTGTACCGTCGTCCCCGGTCCGCGTATAGATCCGGGTCAGGTGGATGGCCATGCTGCCACACTGTAGGGGTTCTCAGGGCCTCCGGGCGCGCGAAAGGCATGGTCGCGCGTCCTTTGGCCGGTAGGGGTTCTCAGGGCCTCCGGCGGCGAACCGAACCCATCCGAGGATTTTTGCCGGCAGGGCCGGCTAGTCGTTGCTGGAGCGATCAGGCCAGGGATGCTGTGTGCCGACCTGGCCTCGCCGCACCGGCCGGCCGACCCGGAAGACCAGCTGGCAAGGCCATAGCATCGACTCCCGTGGAACGGTTCGTCGCCACGGGCGGCTATCGGCTGGCCGGCGAGGTACGTGTCCCGGGAGCGAAGAACTCTGTGCTCAAGCTGATGGCCGCGAGCCTGTTGGCGTATGGCCGTACGACCCTTCGCGCGGTACCCGACATTCTCGACGTGGCCGTCATGGCCGACGTCCTGCGCGCGCTCGGGGCAACCGTCGAGCGGGACACCTCCCAGGGCTCACTGTCGATCGACGTGCCGGCGAGGCCCGGTGCCGCGGCTGACGGTGATCTCGTCCGGCGGATCCGGGCGTCGGTCGTGGTGCTCGGGCCGCTTGTCGCCCGGTGCGGTGAGGCACGGGTGGCGCTTCCGGGCGGGGACGCCATCGGCGCGCGCGCGCTGGACATGCACGTCAACGGGCTGACCAAGCTCGGAGCCGTAGTGGACGTCGAGGCCGGGATCCTGGTGGCCCGTTCGTCCGGCCGCCTGCAGGGGGCATCGATCTGGCTGGACTTTCCCAGTGTCGGTGCCACCGAGAACCTGCTGATGGCCGGGGTGCTCGCCAAGGGCACCACGGTGATCGACAACGCCGCTCGTGAGCCCGAGATCGCCGATCTGTGCGCGATGCTCGTGTCGATGGGCGCGCATCTCGACGGAGCGGGCACGTCCACGCTGGTCATCGAGGGAGTTGACGAACTGCGGCCGACCACGCACAGCACCGTCGCGGACAGGATCGTGGCCGGGACTTTCGCCATCGGCGCGCTCATGACCGGTGGCGACGTGATGATTCGGGGTGGCCGTGCCGACCACCTTGAGATCGTGCTCGACAAGCTGACGGCGGCGGGTGCGACAGTGGACACCCAGCCGGACGGCTTCCGGGTCCTGGCGGACCGTCCGCCGCGTTCGATCGACGTGGTGACCCTGCCCTATCCGGGTTTCCCGACGGATCTCCTGCCGCAGACCATCGCCCTGGAAGCGGTCAGCGAAGGCGTCTCCCTGATCACCGAGAACGTCTTCGACAGCCGCTTCGTGTTCTGCCGCGAGCTGCGCAAACTCGGCGCGGAGCTGCGTACCGACGGCCACCATGTCGTGGTACGCCGCAGTGACCGCCTGGTCGGCACGCATGTGGTGGCCTCGGACGTCCGGGCGGGGGCCGGGCTTGTGCTGGCCGGTCTGGTGGCGGAAGGGACCACCAGCGTCAGCGAGGTCCACCACATCGACCGCGGCTACGCCGCTTTCGTCGAGCAGTTGCGCGTTCTCGGCGCGGACATCCGGCGGGAGTCGCTTGCGGGATGTGCGGACCCGGGAGGTCGCTGAACAGACGTGGACCTGGCGGCCAGAGAGGTCTTCAGGCCCAGTCCCGTTCCGTGCCGGCCACCACCGCGCGGGCCCGCATGGAGTCCTCGGGGAACACCATGACGTGCCATGCGGAGGTGTGGTGGCGCCGGATCTTCCCGTCGGCGTTCACCTGGATCGGACCGAGTGCCGCCGCGCCCGAGGTCGACCGGATCCCGTGCTGACGCAGGAGCTGGCGCATCCGGTCCGCCTCCGATGGTGTGCGTAGTGTTGCTATGGGTACCAGCATGCCGAAGTCGGCGTGGTAGAGGGAGACGTCCGGGTTACCGCGCGTCCGGGTCGGTGTGAAGACCCATCTGCACACCGCCACGAGTACGGCGGTGGCGGCGACGGCGATGGCCGGACCGATCGTGTAGTGCAGGCTGTTCAGTGGCACCGTCACCTCCCGGCTGTCCGGGCCGACGGGCCGGACGGTCTTCATCGTCTCAGCGCCGTCGCTTGCGCGCAGGCGTTCATACGTGGGTCGCGTCGCAGTCGTAAGCGTAGTCTTGGCCGAACATAGCGTTATAGTTGTTTGTATTGCGTGTTTCGTCTCCTCGTCACGTTGCGCGGCAATCCGAATAACGATTCCGCAGCCCGAGCACCCGGCGCCCTGGCTCAGTGGGTCAGGGTGCGCGGCAATCCGAGTGACGATTTCGCAGCCATGCACGTCAGCCCATCTGAACGGCCACTCTGTGACCATAGATACTGGCGTTATGGGCGAGGCATTGCACACTTCGCCGTTGGTGCGACACGGATCGAAACGGAGGGTACGGGAACCGTCGGCCAGGATACGCGGCCGGCCACGTCCGACAACCTCTGATCGCCGGGCATGCCCTGGTCGGCTTTCAGGTGGCGCGAGCGCAGCTTCTCTCGCGTCGCCTGAAGACCCCAAGTGCTTGCGGATGTCCGATCGGTCAGGGCATGGATCAGGGGGGACGGGAGGCCTGATGAGCGAGAACGTGATGCTTCGTAACGACGGTGGTAAAGAGCTCCAGACCGTGCGCCTGCACGGTCGGGTCGATGTGCGGACGGTCGGTGATCTGCGGCTGCGGCTGCATACCGCGATCGATGCTGGCAGGGGGCGGCTGCGGGTGAACGTGGCGGACCTGGAGCTTGTCGATCATGCGGCGCTCGGCGTGCTGCTGGGTGGGGTGCGGCGGGCTCGGCGTTCCGGACGGTCGATGGTGCTCGTCGATGTGCCCGCCGATCTGGACAGGCTGCTGTCGGCGAATCGTCTCGGACGTTTCCTCCAGGTCGAGGATGCCGATCTGTTCCATGTCGGTCATGCCTGATCTGCTGTGGCTGACCGGTGTAGGACGGCGGCACCCGGTTCCGGGACGTAGCCGTACAACGTGGAATGATGGAGCCGGCCGGGGAGGGACATGCTCGACGTCGATGCGCAGCGGCTGAGCCCAGCGGGTGGTCGGGCGTACCGCAGAGGTGGCGGCCGGCCCGCTGACCCGCGCCGCCCACTGATCATCGCGGGCGCGTTCGCCGCCGCGATCGTCCTGGGGGTGGCCATCGGTCTGGCCACGGCACCGGCGGACACGCCCACACCCCGGACGGCGCCCACCGCGGCACCACCTGCCGAGCTGCAACCGCCCCTGGAACCGTCCGCATGGGAAGGCAGCCGCCAGCCGGGTACGGCACACCAGATGAGGGTTCGGCCCGTGGATCGGCGTGCTCTCGGCGCGAGTCTCGCGTACGCCCTGCAGGAGGCCGGTGCCGCGGGGCTGACTGCCGACAACGTCGTCATACCGCAGGGGAAGCTCTTCTACGGCGCAGTCGAAGGCGTTGACAGTGCCGCCGACGAGTACTGGGCCGTGGGTCTGGCACAGGTCACGGGCGTGACCGCGGCTCCGCCGAACCCGCAGGTGTGGAAGCGGGTGGGCAACGGGCCGTGGAAGCGGATCGCGCAGGGTGCCAGGGCCTGCGACGGTTTGCCGACCGGCCTGTTCACCGCGTGGCAGGGACGCCCGCCGCTCTGTTCGGGCGCGTGACGGTACGCGCCGGTACGCTCTTGCCGTCCGACAACCCTTCGGGAGCGAGTGTGGCGATGGCGGATGCGACGCGGCAGGACCAGTCCGAGCAGGCTCGTGCACAGCGGGACCGGCCGTGGATCATCCGGACCTATGCGGGCCATTCCAGCCCGGCGGAGACCAACGCCCTCTACCGCCGAAATCTGGCCAAGGGGCAGACCGGGCTCTCGGTCGCGTTCGACCTGCCGACCCAGACCGGCTACGACCCCGACCACGAGCTCGCCCGCGGCGAGGTCGGCAAGGTCGGCGTGCCGATCGCCCACATCGGCGACATGCGCGCGCTGTTCCACGACATTCCGCTGGACCAGATGAACACCTCGATGACGATCAACGCGACGGCCATGTGGCTGCTCGCGCTCTACCAGGTCGTCGCGCAGGAGCAGGGCGCGGACACCGCCGCGCTCGTCGGCACCACCCAGAACGACATCATCAAGGAGTACCTCTCCCGCGGGACGTACGTGTTCCCGCCGGCGCCGTCGCTGCGGCTGATCACAGACATGATCGCCTACACGGTGACCGAGATCCCCAAGTGGAATCCGATCAACATCTGCAGCTACCACCTGCAGGAGGCGGGCGCCACCCCCGTCCAGGAGATCGCCTACTCGATGTGCACAGCCATCGCCGTGCTCGACGCCGTGGTCGCCTCGGGGCAGGTGCCGGCGGAACGCACCGGCGAGGTGTGCGCCCGGATCTCCTTCTTCGTCAACGCCGGCGTCCGCTTCGTCGAGGAGATGTGCAAGATGCGGGCGTTCACGCGGCTGTGGGACACGCTGCTGCGGACCCGCTACGGCGTCGAGGATCCACGTCACCGACGGTTCCGCTACGGCGTCCAGGTCAACTCCCTCGGCCTGACCGAGGCGCAGCCGGAGAACAACGTCATCCGGATCGTGCTGGAAGCCCTCGGCGTGACGCTGTCGAAGGACGCCCGTTGCCGGGCGTTGCAGCTACCGGCCTGGAACGAGGCGCTCGGCCTGCCCAGGCCCTGGGACCAGCAGTGGTCCCTGCGCATCCAGCAGATCCTTGCCCACGAAACCGACCTGCTGGAGTACCCCGACCTCTTCGAGGGTTCCGTCGTCGTGGAGCGCCGGGTGGCCGACCTCGCCGAGACCGCCCAGGCCGAGATCGACCGGGTGCAGGCCATGGGTGGCGCGGTTGCCGCGGTCGAAAGCGGCTACATGAAGTCCGAGCTTGTCCGTTCGCATGCGACCCGCCGGGTGCGCATCGAATCGGGCGAGGACATGGTGGTGGGCGTGAACGCCTTCACCTCCACCGAGCCGAACCCGTTGCTCGCCGACCTGACGACGGCGATCCAGACGGTGGATCCGGCCGTGGAGGAAGCTGCCCGCACCGACATCGAGGCATGGCGGGCCGGCCGTGACGCACGTGCCGTGGACGATGCCCTCCACGGCCTGCGGGACGCGGCGAAGACCGACGCGAACCTGATGACGGCCACGCTCGCCTGCGTCCGTGCGGGCGTCACCACCGGTGAGTGGGCTGGTGCCTTGCGGGAGGTGTTCGGCGAGTACCGGGCTCCGACCGGGGTGTCCGCCGCTTCGTCGGTGCATGCGGGCGGCCGGCAGCTCACCGACGTCCGGGAACGGGTCGTGGCGACCGGCAAGGAGCTCGGGCGCCGGCTGAAGTTCCTCGTCGGCAAGCCCGGCCTGGACGGGCATTCCAACGGTGCCGAGCAGATCGCCGTGCGGGCCCGTGACGCCGGTTTCGAAGTGGTCTACCAGGGCATCCGGCTCACCCCCGCGCAGATCGTCGCCGCCGCCGTGGAGGAGGACGTCCACGTCGTGGGCCTGTCGGTTCTGTCCGGCTCGCACATGGAGCTGGTGCCCGTCGTGCTCGACGGGATGCGCGCGGCCGGCGTCGGTGACGTGCCCGTGGTTGTCGGTGGCATCATTCCGCAGGCGGACGCCGAGCGGCTGAAGACCCTCGGCGTCGCCGCGGTGTACACACCGAAGGACTACGGCCTCACCGAGATCATGGACGGCATAGTCGACGTCGTCCGAGCCGCGAACGGTCTGGACTGACCCCGACCCACCGGTTGACACCGACCAGCTGAGCCTGTCTGTCGACCGGAACCGCGCCGCGGGGCAGGTGCCTGAAATCTTCCTGAACCTTCCTGCGCCGGGCCGCGGTCGGCCGCTCGCGCCGCGGTCGGCCGCTCGCGCCGCGGTCGCGTGTTCGTACCGTGGTTGCTGTTTGTACTGCGGTGGCTGGCTCGGGCCGCGTGGCCGGTTCTGCCACGTGGCCGATCCTGCTGCGCAAAGGGCCTGGTGAGAGATGTTTCGCCAGGTCGGATCCGATGTGCGAGGCAGCCGGTGGGCGCGTACCGTCCCCAGGGTGGTCTCCGACGCTCCGTCCCTGGACGACGCGGTGGCGCTGGCCACCCGTGCCCACGCCGGCCAGCTGGACAAGGTCGGCGAGGAATACATCGGCCATCCGCTGCGGGTGATGCGGGCGGTTGCCGCCGCCGCGGACGAGGCCGGGGTCGACCGCGAGCACGCGCAGATGGCGGCGGTGCTCCACGACGTAGTCGAGGACTCCGCGGTCACCCTGGAGGATCTGGTTTCCCTCGGTTACCCGCCCGCCGTCGTGGCGGCGGTCGACGCGCTCAGCCACCGTCCGGGAGAGCCGGTGGAGGACTACCTTGCCCGCGTTGCCGCCGACGACCTCGCCGTTGCCGTGAAGCGGGTGGACATGGCCGACAACGGCGACCCGGCGCGGCTGGCCAGGCTGCCCGCGGATCGGGCGGACCGCTACGCGCAGCGTTACTCCAGCCGGATGCGCCTGCTCGACGACCTTGTCGCCACCCGGAAGGCCGCCGAAGGGGCTGTCACACAGGTCGAATGGGCTGCCGCCCAGAAGGCCGTCGAGGGGAAGGCTGCTGCATGGGGGAGCGACCCTCCTGCCGCATCCGCCACGTGACGGCCAGACGGCGATGCCCGGTCGTTCGGACGTCCCACGGGACGATTCTCCGGAGCCGAAGGCCAGGCGTCTGGACCGGAACTGGAACGAGTTACTCCAGGAGATCCGGGTGGCGCAGGCCGGTGTGCAGATCCTCTTCGCCTTCCTGCTCACCCTCCCCTTCACCCAGCGCTGGAACCAGGTCACTGACTTCCAGCGGGCGCTCTACCTCGTCACGCTGCTGGTGGTCGCCGCCGCGTCCGCGCTGCTGATCGGCCCGGTGGCCTACCACCGGATGGTGTTCCGCCGGGGCGCCCGCGCCCAGTTGGTCGCCGCGGCCAACACCATGGCGCTGGCCGGGCTGGTCATGCTGGGTGCGGGTATCAACGGCGCCGTCCTGCTCGTCGTCGACGTGCTCATGGGTTCGCTCGCCACCGTCCTGATCTGCTCGGTGACCGTGGCGTTCTTCGTTGCGCTGTGGTGGGTACTACCGCAACTGACCCTGCGGGAGCTGGTGACCCCTCGCGAGGATGCTCAGGATCCGGAACCGCTCGGGCCCGGGCCGTCCGAATCCGACGATCGCACGCCTACCGACGACCACCCGACCACCCGACCACCGACCTGACCTGCGCCGACTGGGCCTGTGCCGATCTGGTCCGCGTCAGCCGGATCGGCGCCGACCCGGCCAGCGCTGACCCGACCGACCTACGTCCACCCGATCTTCACGTACCTGACCGGCGGGCGACCTGACCGCACCGGCGGGCGACCTGACCGCCCTGCCCCGGCGGGCACGCGGTAAGGTGCCGAACCGTGCGTCTTGTGATAGCCCGGTGCAGCGTCGACTATGTGGGCCGACTGACGGCACACCTGCCCAGCGCGGTCCGCCTGCTGCTGGTGAAGGCGGACGGGTCGGTGTCCATCCACGCCGACGGGCGGGCCTACAAGCCGCTGAACTGGATGAGTCCGCCCTGCGTGATAGCCGAGGCGGACGGTGTCTGGCGGGTGACCAACCGTGCGGACGAACAGCTCCTCATCACCCTTGAAGAGATCATGCATGACTCCTCGCACGATCTCGGCGTGGACCCCGGCCTGCAGAAGGACGGCGTCGAGGCGCACCTGCAGGTTCTGCTCGCCGAGCGTCCGGACGCGATCCAGGAGGGTCTCACCCTGGTGCGCCGCGAGTACGAGACGGGCATCGGCCCGGTCGACCTGCTCTGCAGGGACGCCGACGGCGCCAGCGTCGCGGTCGAGGTGAAACGCAAGGGTGAGATCGACGGCGTCGAGCAGCTCACCCGCTATCTCGCCCGCCTGCAGGACGATCCCTTCCTGCCGCACCCGGTACGGGGGATCCTGGTGGCACAGTCGATCACCCCGCAGGCCCGCCTGCTCGCCACGGACCGGGGCCTGGGCTGCGTCACGGTCGACTACGACGCCCTGCGCGGCCTGGCTCCCGCGATCCCCACCCTGTTCTGACGCTCTTTCGCGGGTTCGTACCGCGGCGGTTGGGGTGGGGATGTGGGAGAGGTCCCGCCAGGGGGCGGTGGGCCCTCGGTGGCGCAACCGGGTCTCGACCCAGCGAAGGTCGCTGGCGAGGGCTTCGGTCTGGTTGGTGCGGCCCGCGGCGAGCAGGTGGTCGATGGCGTGGTCGAGCAGGTATCCGTCGGCCAGTTCCCACCATGCGGCCGTCGGTCGCGGCGCTGAGGGCGCGAGCGGGACGGCTGGGGACAGGTCGGCCTCGACGGCGTTCACCAGCGTCCCGTTGAGAGCGGTCAGGCGGTCGGGGCCGCGTTCGCCGCGCAGATAGTCGCGGATCACGTCGTGCAGGGTCACACCGCCCCCCGCTTCGGGTTTCAGTGTGAGCAGGGACAGGCGGGCCAACTCTCCGCACAAACTCTGAGACTTTGCCTCGTCGAGCGCGCCGGTAGCCTCCCATAGCCGGGCTATGAGGGTCACGGGGACGGCCTCGTTCGCAGCGAAGATCCCCAGCTCGGTGAACCGTTCCCTGCCGTCCGCAGGCAGGAGCCTGGCCGAGGCTTCCACAGTCGCCCGCACAGCCTTACTACGCTGCTCAGGATTATCAAGATCCAGTGGCGCCGACTGATTGTCCGCCGCTACTGGCCCTCGTTCCCGCAGTTGCCGTAGCGTCTCCTCGGCGACTGCGGCGGCGTTGGCACAGGCCTCCACCTGCTCCTTGATCATTCTGTTGGTCAGGTGCAGCAGCAGGGGTCACCGTCCGGTTACCGTCAGCAGATGCCGCGTCACCACCTCTGGCAGACGCGGTAATTCCCGCGTCAATACCTGCCGGGCCTCTGCATGAGACATCCTGTCGACCAGAACCGGTGACGTACCGAAACCGGTCGGGAGGATGGCGGGGACGCGTGTGGTGACCAGCCGCACGCACCGGCTGCCGCCCCTGAGGAACAGCTTGAGCTGTTTCTCCTCCCAGACGTCGTCGAGAACGAGCAGCGTGCGGGGCCGCTGCTCCAGAAGCTCTCCCAGTTGCCCGCCTACCCTCTCCGAATTCGAAAAGGTGGGGATGCCTCCGGCGATGTTTTGGATAACCTTGTTGACTTTATTGACGATATCGGCTTCGCTCCGCACATTGCGGCCCACGGTAACGAAATAAACCCATTTTCGGAAATATTTCCGTACCCTTTTGTCATCACACACGAACTTGGCCAGTGTCGTCTTCCCGAAGCCGCCCGCGCCTGTCAACGCCGTGGTGATCCCTACCGTGCGGCCCCGCCGCGAGCAGACAACGGCGATGATCGACTCGGCTTCTGTACGCCTGATCGCCTCTTCGGGTATGTCCGGAGGTGCCTCCAGTCGATCGTTCGTCCCTGCTGCCGGACTATCCTGCATCCGTGCCAACAACAGAGTCACCACCGCGGCCAGCGCAGCGAAAATGAGGGCCGCCCACCCGCGGGATACCGGCGCACCAGATCCAAAGGGCCCCACCAGTGGCCCAGCGATGAGGCCGGACCGGCCGCCAGCCCACCGAGAACGGCTACGATGACTGCTGCGATCTCCAGTATGAGACGTCGTCCGCCCACCCCAGCCCCCGTCCTGCTCACATGAAGAGGCCGTCCCATCGGGGCTACTGGCCTTGATCGGCAGCATCCATGGCCCGGCGGATCTGGCCGAGCGACATGACGATCACATCCGCGAGCGCATGCGGTTGCGTTTCGGCGATTCAGTGTGATCGCGACCGTCCTCGATACCGGTCCCGTGGTCGCAGCGCTCAACGCGAATGATCGGCGGCACGCCGAGTGTGCTTCGCTCCCGGTCTCGCTTAAGGGCCGCCGGCTGCTGCCCAGCCCGGTGCTCACCGAGGTCTGCTGGTTGCTGGAGCGCTGGCCGGAGGCCGAAGCCCCCTTTCTGGAGCAGGTAGCGCGGGGAACCTTCGAGCTGGTCCGTCTTACGTCCGCCGATCTGAATCGGATGGCCGAGCTGGTTCGCCGGTACGCTGACTTCCCATTCGGTTCGGTCGACGCCTCCGTGATTGCCATCGCGGAGCGTTTCCGCGTGGATCGGGTCGCCACTATCGACCGTCGGCACTTCAGTGTTGTCAGGCCGAGTCACGTTCCCGCGCTGACGTTACTGCCGTAGTGCTTTGTCGCAGTAAAGTTATCCTAGTCTGGTATTATGCCCGGAGTGGAGACTGGAGCTACCGGAAGGTTTGTTCTCTTATCACATCCGACTGCTATAGAAAGCAAAACTGGAGCGGAAGGGTGATTTTTCTCACCAACAAAATCCCTGTTCTCCATATCGTTGAAAATGGCAAGTTTTACATTTTTCTTACTCTTTCTCGGTATCGTCGGGATGCTTTGTGGGCGTTACGGCTCGATGTCAGAATTACGGTGCGGACCGATGGCGACGGGCCGGGCGGGAAGCGGCAGACGCAGACGCAGACGCAGACGGTGCGGTGCGTGACCTGTCATGGGACGGGAAAGGCGTGAAGCGCGAGGATTTCATTCCCGACGTGGTCTGGGTGAGACGGGCGGACGGATGGCTGGTCCCGCTCGACCGGGCCGAGGATCCCGAAGCATGGCTGGCGCTCGTCAACGGCGGCGATTCGATCGTCATCCAGGCCGACGACGGGGAACGCGACGACGGCAGGGGCATCTTCCCGACCAGCTCGTCCAGCGCGCCGGCGGTCATGAGCAGGATGCTCGACCTGCTCGACGTGCGGGAAGTCATGAACGTGCTGGAGGTCGGGGCGGGCAGAGGATACAACGCCGCCCTTCTCATCGAGAATTCGATTCTCCAGTACGGTTGATCGTCCAATTTCTGATCGATTGCCCTATTTGCGAGTGGATGCCACGTGAAGTGGCGGTTGTGAGCTTGCGCGTCGAGGATCTGGGAGTATTCGCGCACCCCTGGCGGGCACAACGACAGCGACGAGAGGGGTGGTCCGGCATGGTTCAGGACTTCACGAGGGTTGGCGTGGTGGGGCTCGGCACCATGGGCGCGGGGATCACCGAGGTCCTGGCGCGCGCCGGCATCGACGTGGTGGGCGTCGAGCTCAACGGCGAGACGCTGGCCCGGGGGCTCAGGCACGTCCGCCACTCGACGGACCGGGCGGTCAGCCGCGGCAAGCTGACCGAGGCCGACCGGGACGCGCTGTTCACGCGGATCCACGCCGGCACCGACCTGTCGGCGGTGGCGGACTGCCGGCTGGTCATCGAGGCGGTACCCGAGCGGATCGAGGACAAGCGGGCGGTCCTCGCCGAGCTGGACGCGCTGTGTCCGTCCGGGACCATCATCGCGACGAACACCAGCTCACTGTCCGTCACCGAACTCGCCACCGGAACCTCCCGCTCGTCCCGGGTCGTCGGTACCCACTGGTTCAACCCGGCGCCGATCATGGGGCTGGTCGAGATCGTCCGCACGGTTGTCACCGACGCGACGGCGCTGGAGGACGTCGAAGCCCTCGTCACGAAGGTCGGCAAGACCGCGGTGATCGCCGCGGACCGGGCCGGCTTCATCGTCAACGCCCTGCTGTTCGGCTACCTGAACAGCGCCGTGCGGATGCTGGAGGCGCACTACGCCACCCGCGAGGACATCGACGCGGCCATGCGCCTGGGCTGCGCGCACCCGATGGGCCCGCTCGCGTTGCTCGACCTGATCGGGCTCGACTCGGCCTACGAGATCCTCGACTCGATCTACCACACATCCCGGGACCACCTGCACGCTCCGGCGCCGATGCTCAAGCAGCTGGTCACCGCCGGGATGCTCGGCCGCAAGACCGGGCGTGGCTTCTACACGTACGCGGCCCCCGACGCCTCCGAGATCGTCGATGCGGTGACCACGGCCGGGCCGGCAACCGGCGGACAGGCCCGGCCGGTGCGCACGACAGGTGTCATCGGCAGCGGAACCATGGCCGCCGGGATCGTCGAGGTCTGCGCCCGGTACGGCTACGACGTGGTATTCCATGCTCGCGGCGAGGAGAAGATCGCCGCTGTCCGCAAGAAGCTGGAACGCTCGCTCGACAAGGGCGTCGAGAAAGGAAAGATCTCCTCGGATGACCGGGCCGCGGCCCTGGCCCGGGTACGGGGCACGACTGACCTGTCCGCCCTCGCCGGCTGCGACCTCGTCATCGAGGCGGTCGTGGAGGATCTCGCGGTCAAGCGCGCCCTGTTCGCCGCACTCGACGCGGTGGTGCCTCCCGGGGCGGTCCTCGCGACGACCACGTCGTCCCTGCCGGTGATCGAGTGTGCGGCCGCCACCGCCCGCCCGCAGGACGTGGTGGGGATGCACTGGTTCAACCCGGCGCAGGTGATGCGCCTGGTGGAGATCGTGCCCACCGTCCTGACCGCCGACGATGTCACCGCCACGGCTTTCGAGGTGGCGCGGGCGGCGGGTAAGCATCCGGTACTGTGCGGTGATCGGGCCGGCTTCATCGTCAACGCCCTGCTGTTCCCCTACCTCAATGACGCCGTGAAGATGCTGGAGGCCCATTACGCGGACGTCGAGACCATCGACACGGCGATGAAGGTCGGCTGCGGTCACCCGATGGGGCCGTTCGGACTCGCCGACGTCGTCGGTCTGGATGTGACGCTCGCCATCCAGCGTGCTTTGTACCTGGACTTCAGGGAGCCCGGCTACGCTCCGGCGCCCCTGCTCGAACACCTTGTCAGGGCGGGTTATCTCGGTCGCAAGACCCGCCGGGGGTTCCGGGTCTACTGACCACCACACCGGTTTCGGGCCGGCTCCGGCATCGGCTTCGTCGCCTACGATGGCGCCGTACGGCGTGATTCGTCACCGACACGCCGGCTCCCACTGCCGTACCGGAGGATGCCGCGATGATCCCGCTGGACAAGGATGCCGCCCGGGAAGTGGGTCGCGAGATCGTGACGTTCGTGCCCGATTTCGTGGTGATGCTCAGGCGCGTCCTGGCTGATCCGCGGGTTTCCCAGTCGGCCAAGTTGGAGGCCGCCGGGGCGCTTGCGTATCTGGTGTCTCCGAAGAACCGGCTGACGAATCTGATCCCGGTGGTGGGTCAGCTCGACGATGTCGCGATCGTGGCCTTCGCGTTCCGTCGCCTGGAGATCGGCGCGGGTGAGGCTGTGCTGCGGGAGCATTGGCGCGGCAGCGACCGAGCCTTCCAGATCATGCTGGGTGCCTCCTCCGCACTGTCGTCACCGCGGGGGGTGATCCGGAAGGTGAAACTGGCGAAGACGATCGCCGAGTCGACCATCGATCGGATCAATGCTTCCCGGCGTCACCCGGCGGCCGGTGCGGACCCGTACCGTGTCGTCGAAGGCGAAGTCGTCAACCGGACATCGGCAACTGACACACCGCCGTCCACCCCATCCGCATCCGGTGGGTCGCGCTCCGACGGATCGCCGTCGAGCGGGCCGCAGCCGGGTGGGTCGTGGACCCACCGCCCGCAGGGTCCGTCGGCAACGCGCCCGAGGTGACCCGGCGACGGTCCCGGCGGGTGCGGGCGCAGGCACCTCAGCCGCCCGTGATCGTCGGATCCGAGATAACCGAACGGCATCCGGACGGAGACTGGATCGTCCGCCGGGTCAGCGGGGCGGCCGCGTACAAGTACTACCGCTGCCCTGGCTGTGAGCAGGAGATACTCCCGGCCACCCCACATGTGGTGTGCTGGCTCGACGACCAGGTCGCCGACCGCAGGCACTGGCACACGATCTGCTGGACCCGCCGCGACCGCCGGAATCCGTCGGGCCGGTAGCGACGGCCGGGTGGCTGACACAGACCCGGCTGACACCGGCTGACACAGACCCGGCTGACACCGGCTGCGGCCCGCTGGCCCGGCTGCGGGCGGACGGGCCCGGGCCGATGACAGGCAGGTCCGACACCTGATCAGGCAACGACCTGATCAGGCAGTGGCACGATCAGGCAACGACCCGCTCAGGCAGTGGCACGATCAGGAACGGACGGCTGTGGGCTGCTCGTCGTCCGTCGGCTCCGGGTCCGCGCTGAGATCCAGTGGGGCCATTGCCGCTGCCAGCCGGTCGCGCAACTGGCCGAGCTGAGCGGTCACCTGGTCGCGTTGACGACCGAGATCGGCCAGCCTGCGCCGCGACTCGTTCTCGGTTGTCTCGGCAGTCGCACGGGCGTCGGCGACGATCTGCTCCGCCTGCGTCTCCGCTGCCGAGATGATTTCCTGAGCCTTTGTCTCGGCTTCCCGGATCGTCCGTTCGTGGATGCGCTGCGCGTCGGCGTGGGCCTGCCGAGCCTCCTCCAGCGCCACCTCGGCTTCCCGGGTCCGTTCGACGCGGACGGCGGCCGCTTCTTCCTCGGCCAGCTGGAGAATCTTGGTGATCCGGTCGCCGAACTCCTCCCAGGCCGGTCGGTTGGCGGCGAGATCGTCACGCAACGCGGCGGCCTCGGTGGCCGCCTCAGAGGCCGCGGCCTCGGCTGCCGCCCGATGTGACTCCGCCTCCCGCAGCTGTTCGACGAGCCAGTTGACGTGAGCCCTGACCTGATGCGGGTCGTAGCCGCGACGAACCAGATCGAACTCCGGCGAGGCGTCCGCACCGCCGGACATCGGGATGAGATCGGTTTGTTCGGTCATGGGACATCAGCGTGCCAGACCAGTGTCATGGTTGACCTCCTCGGGGCCGGTGGACCGACGTACATCAAGTCTCCCGGAAAGTGCGCCGATCGCCAGGTTTGTGCTCGAGAAATCCGGCTTAAGGGCGCGGCCGGTGCACGCACCGGCCGCCGGAGACGGTCCTGTACCCCCTATACCCC
>NZ_CAAAFR010000181.1:0-9648 GCF_900634745.1 Protofrankia symbiont of Coriaria ruscifolia | reverse complement strand
ACCTGGCACAACCGACCAACCCAGTCCGGCCGGCGCCTGCCGAGCCGGCCGAGCAACGTCCGGACGCTGAGAGGGCCGCTGACGTCCGTGCCGAGATTCAACGGCATACCGGAGACGAACGCCGTAAGGTCATCGTGACGCACGTCGTTGAAACGTTGCGTGAAGTCCTCAGCTTGCGGGCGCGTCGGGTGAGCCCTAGTGCCGCCTTTTCGGAGCTCGGCCTGAACTCCCTGCGCGCCGTGGAATTCCGCGGACGAATCCAGCAGCTATTCGAGGTCTCCATCCCGGTCGCCTCGATTTGGGAGCACCCGACAATCGCAGAACTCAGTGCGTATCTCGACGAACTGTTGTAGCCTCGGACCCTGTAGGAGGTCGTTGTGAGGACAGTCATCCTTGGAACCGGATCATATCTTCCGGAAAAAATTGTCACGAGCGAGGAAATGGAAGATCGTCTCGGTCTCGACCGCGGCTATATCTTCGAGAAGACCCGCATCCGCGAACGCCGTGTGGCAGCACCGAGCGAGGTCACCTCCGATCTGGCTGCCCACGCCGCACGACAGGCGCTCGACGCGGCAGGAATAGAACCCGGAGCCGTCGATGCGCTCCTGGTCGCCACCTCCACACCCGACCAGCCCATGCCCGCCACCGCATGCCGCGTTCAGGCAGCCATCGGCGCCACTCGAGCGTGCGCCTTCGACCTCCAAGCGGTCTGCAGCGGCTTCATCTACGCGCTGAAGGTCGCCCACTCCATGCTTGTCGCGGACCCGGCGTATTCCACCGCTTTGGTTATTGGCGCCGACATCTATTCGCACATTCTTGATTACACCGACCCCCGCACCTCGATTCTTTTCGGAGACGGTGCTGGCGCGGTCGTCCTCGGCAAGGTACCTGGCGGACAGGGCCTGCTGGCGAGCACCCTGTCCTCGGACGGACGCCACGCGGACTTGATCCAGGTCCCCGTCGGAGGCTTTTTCACGATGAACGGCCGGGAGGTCCGTCGCCTGGCAACCGAGAAGATGGCAGGAGTCGTGACGGATCTGTGCACGGCTGTGGGCGTAACGCTGCCCGATGTCGATCTCATCGTGCCCCATCAGGCGAACGGCGTGATGCTGGCCGACCTGGCCGAGACGCTGAGGCTCGCTCCAGACATGATGCATCTCACCGTCGGCAAGTACGGCAACACCGGTGCAGCTTCCGTGCCGATCACGCTGGATGACGCCGTGCGGGCCGGCCGGCTCCAGCAGGACTCCCTGCTCCTGCTGGTGGCTTTTGGCGGCGGCGCGACGTGGGGTGGGGTCGCCTTGCGCTGGATGACGACGAGATCGACCCCGATCTGATCAACACGGGCCAGTCACGTTCCTGCCCGAGTCCGGGACGGTCGTCGCAGCCGTTCGTCAACTATTTCGTTGACGAACGGCCTTGATCGAGCTAAGCTCATCTCAACCTATTGACTTAGAAATGCCTGTCATTGGATCAACTGTCCGGGTCTTCGGCTCGCCGAGCCGACCGGCCGGGTGCCATCCCCACATTCCGACCAGTCATGAGCAGAAGGGCCCAGCCGTGAGCCGCTGTGTCGTCATCGTCAACCGTGGTGAGGCCGCGATGCGCGTCATCCGCGCCGTTCAGGAGCGGGCCGCCGAGACCAATACACGGATCAAGACTGTCGCCCTGTACACCGACGTTGACCGCACCGCGACGTTCGTGCGCGCGGCCGACAGAGCCTACTATCTCGGCCCGGCCGCCGCGCGTCCCTATCTCGACCTGAGGATCCTGGAACGCGCGCTGGTGGAGACCGGGGCCGACGCCGCGTGGGTCGGCTGGGGCTTCGTCGCGGAGGACCCGGCGTGCGCAGAGCTTTGTGAGAGGCTCGGGGTCGTCTTCATCGGGCCCAGCCCCGAGGCCATGCGCAAGCTCGGCGACAAGATCGGCGCGAAGCGGATCGCTGAGGAGGTCGGCGTGCCGGTCGCGCCGTGGAGCCGCGGTGCGGTTGAGAGCCTGGACGCCGCCAGGGCGGCGGCCGCCGAGATCGGCTATCCGCTGATGCTCAAGGCGGCCGCGGGTGGCGGCGGCCGGGGCATCCGCGTGATCAGGGACGAGTCCGAGCTCGTCAACGCCTATGAGCCCACCAGGCAGGAGGCCGTGCGGGCGTTCGGCAGCGGCGTAATGTTCCTGGAGCGCCTGATCACCGGGGCCCGGCACGTCGAGGTCCAGCTGATCGCCGACGGCCACACCGCGTGGGCGCTCGGCGTCCGCGACTGCACGGTGCAGCGGCGCAACCAGAAGGTGATCGAGGAGTCGGCCTCGCCGGTGCTCAGCCCGGAGCAGGCGGACGAGCTCAAGGCCGCTGCCGAGCGGCTGGCCGTCAAGGTCCGCTACCGGGGCGCGGCGACCGTGGAGTTCCTCTACCGCCCGGGCGACAGGCAGTTCGCGTTCCTCGAGGTCAACACCCGCCTGCAGGTCGAGCACCCGGTCACCGAGGCCACCACCGGGTTCGACCTGGTCAAGGCCCAGCTGCACGTGGCCTCGGGCGGTCGCCTGCAAGGCGCGCGGCCGGTCGAGCGCGGACACGCCGTCGAGGCCCGGCTCAACGCCGAGGACCCCGACCGCGACTTCGCGCCGTCCCCGGGTCGCATCGAGCGGCTGAAGCTGCCGGCCGGGCCCGGCATACGCGTGGACACCGGCGTCAGCGAGGGCGACACCATTCCGGCCGACTTCGACTCGATGATCGTGAAGATCATCGCCTACGGCCGCGACCGCGACGAGGCGCTGGGCCGGCTGCGCCGGGCGATTCAGGAGATCGAGGCGATCATCAAGGGTGGCGCCACGAACAAGAGCTTTCTGCTGGACCTGCTCGACCAGCCCGAGGTGATCGACGCCAGTGTGGACACCGGCTGGATCGACCGCGTCCGCGCTGAGGACGGGCTTGTCTCGCACCGGCACTCCGCCGTGGCCCTGGCGGCCGCGGCCATCGACGCGTACGAGGAGGAGGAGCGCGTCGAGCGGCAACGGCTGCTGTCGACGGCGTTCGGCGGACGTCCGCAGGTGCAGCACGACAGCGGCCGGCCGCTGGACCTCAAGTTGCGTGGCGTCGGCTACCGGGTGCGCGTGGCGCGGCTGGGCCCGCACCGGTTCCGCGTCGGCGTCGAGGCCGGCGCGGACGTCCGCACCGCCGACGTCGAGCTCGACCGCTTCGACCGGCACACCGGGCAGATCGTCGTCAACGGCGCCCGGTACCGGCTGCTCACCGACACCCACGGGCCGGTCCACCTGATCGAGGTGGACGGCGTCACGCACCGGGTCAGCCGCGACGAGGGCGGCGTCGTCCGCTCGCCCGCGCCTGCGCTGGTCATCGCCATGCCGGTGGAGGTCGGCGCCGAGGTCGAGGCGGGCGCGCCGCTGCTGGTGCTGGAGAGCATGAAAATGGAGACGGTGCTGCGGGCGCCGTTCAAGGCGCGGGTGAAGGAATGTGTCGTCTCCCTGCACAGACAGGTCGAGGCGGGCGTGCCGCTGCTGTGGCTGGAGCGGATCGCCGACGCCGAGGTCGAGGACACCCCGGCCGCCGCGGCGGCCGGGGTGGATCTGCCGGCCGCGCCCGAGGAGGTCCCGGCGCGCGAGCGCACCGCGCGCGGCCTGGAGGATCTGCGCGCTTTGCTGCTGGGCTTCGATCTGCACGACGAGCGCCGGGTGCTCGACGACTACCTCGCGTGTCGGGCGGCCACCGAGGAGGGCCACCGGCCGCTGGCCAAGGAGCTCGAACTCATCGAAGTGTTCGCCGACCTGGCCGAGCTGGGCCGGAACCGGCCGGCCTGCACGGACGTCGGCGGTGAGGGCCACCTGCACAGCGCTCACGAGTACTTCCAGACTTACCTGCGGAGCCTCGACGTCGAGCGGGCCGGGCTACCGGAGGCGTTTCAGGCCAAGCTGGCCAAGGCGCTCGGGCACTATGGCGTCACCGACCTGGGACGCTCCCCCGAGCTCGTGGCCGCGGTGTTCCGGATCTTCCTGGCCCTGCAGCGCGCCGTCGCCGCCGCCACGGTCGTCGAGGCGCTGCTGCAATCGTGGCTGCGGGAGCCGCCGCCGGACAAGTCCGTGCACCAGCCGGCGCGTCTGGCGCTGGAGCGGCTGGTGGCCGCCACGAAGGTCCGCTTCCCCGGGGTCGCCGACCTCGCGCGCGGCGTGGTGTTCGCCTGGTTCCGGCGGCAGCAGCAGCTGCGGCGCCGCGCCCGGGTCTACGCCCGTGTCCGCGAGCACCTGCGTCACCTGGACGCGTACCCGGACGCGCCGGATCGCGCCGCGCGCATCGCCGAGATGGTGCGCAGCACCGAGCCGCTGGTGGGGCTGCTGGGCCAGCGGCTGCTGCGCGACGACCGGGACAACACGGTCATGCTAGAAGTGCTGACCCGCCGGTACTACGGCAACAAGGACCTCACCGGCGTCCGCGCCGCCGAGTACGCCGGCCGCCGATTCGTGGTGGCCGAGCGCGCGGGCTCCTGGCTCGTCTCCTGTGCGGTGGGCTTCGACGCGCTGGGCGAGGCGCTGGGCGGGCTCGCGGAGCTGGCTGGCGGCGAGCACTCCTTCGACGCTGACATCTACCTGTCCTGGGAGAACCAGCCGGCGGACTCCGCCGCGATGGCGGTCGCGCTGCACGAGGTCGTCAGCGCGTACCCACTGCCGCCCCAGGTGCGTCGGCTCACCATCACCGTCGCGGGCAGCTGCCGCGCGGTGATGCACCACCACTTCACGTTCCGGCCGTCGGACGCCGGGATGGCCGAGGAGCGGCTGATCCGCGGCCTGCACCCGTACATCGCGCAGCGGATGCAGCTGGAGCGGCTGAGCAAATTCGACCTCACCCGGCTGCGGTCGTTGGACGAGGAGGTGTACCTCTACCAGTGCGTGGCGCGGGAGAACCCGTCGGACGACCGCCTCGTCGCATTCACCCAGGTACGCGACCTGATGGGGGAGTGCGATCACGACGGCCGGCTGGTCGCGCTGCCGACGGCCGAGGACGCCGTGGCCGCCTGCGTCGACTCGATCCGCCGCGCGCAGTCGCGGCGACCGTCGGGCAAGCGCTTCAGCACCAACCGGATCGTGGTCTACGTCTGGCCGCCGAGCGACATCACCCGTGCGGAGCTGGAGATGATCGCCGGTCGTGTGCTGCCGACGACCGCGGGCGCCAGACTGGAGGAGATCCTGTTCATCGCGCGGCAGCGCAACCCGAGGACCGGCGAGCTATCCAAGATCGCCGTGCGGGTCTCCTTCGACGCCACGGGCGGCACCGAGCTGACCGTTGGCGAGCCCTCGGCCGAGCCGGTCGAGCCGCTCGACGACTACCGGCTGAAGGTGCTGCGCGCGAGCAGCCGCGGGATGATATACCCGTATGAGCTGACCGACCAGCTCGGCGAGTTCGTCGAACATGACCTCGACGACAACCACGCGCTGGTACCGGTCGACCGGCCGAAGGGGCACAACACCGCGGCGATCGTCACGGGCGTGGTCACCACCCCGACCCGGCTGCACCCGCAGGGTGTGACCAGGATCGTGCTGCTCGGTGACCCGACGAAGTCGCTCGGCGCGCTGTCGGAGCCGGAGTGCCGACGCGTGATCGCCGCGCTGGACCTGGCCGAGCGGAGGCGGCTGCCGCTGGAGTGGTACGCGGTGTCCTCCGGCGCCCGGATCTCCATGAAGACGGGCACGGAGAACATGGACTGGGTGGCCGCGGTGCTCAAGCGGATCATCGAGTTCACCCAGACCGGAGGCGAGATCAACATCGTGCTCGCGGGCATCACCGTCGGCGCGCAGCCCTACTGGAACGCCGAGGCGACGATGCTCATGCACACCAAGGGCATCCTGGTGATGATTCAGGACTCGGCGATGGTGCTCACCGGCAAGCGGGCCCTGGATTTCTCCGGTGGCGTGTCGGCCGAGGACCACTTCGGCATCGGCGGCTACGACCGGGTGATGGGCCCGAACGGGCAGGCGCAGTACTGGGCGCCGAACCTGATCGCCGCCCGGGACGTGCTGATGGCGCACTACGACCACACGTACGTCGCCCCCGGCGAGGATGCTCCGCAGCGGGCGGAGACGAACGACCCCGTCGACCGCGACATCTCCGACTACCCGCACTCGGTGGCTGGCAGCGACTTCACCTCCGTTGGGGAGATCTTCTCCCCCAGGGCCAACCCGGACCGTAAGAAGCCGTTCGACATCCGCACTGTGATGCGGGCGCTGTCCGACCAGGACCACCGGGTGCTGGAACGCTTCAAGCACATGGCCGACGCGGAGACCGCGGTGGTGCAGGACGTGCACCTCGGCGGCATACCGGCGTGCCTGATCGGCATCGAGTCGCGGGCGGTGCCGCGGCGCGGTTTCCCGCCCACCGACGGCCCGGACACCTATACCGCGGGCACGCTGTTCCCGCAGTCCTCGAAGAAGGTCGCGCGGGCGATCAACGCGGCGAGCGGGAACCGGCCGCTGGTGGTGCTGGCGAACCTGTCGGGCTTCGACGGCTCGCCCGAGTCGATGCGCAACCTGCAGCTGGAGTACGGCGCCGAGATCGGCCGCGCGATCGTGAACTTCCGCGGGCCCATCGTGTTCTGCGTGATCTCGCGGTACCACGGCGGCGCGTTCGTGGTGTTCTCCAAGGCGCTGAACCCGAACATGACCGTGCTGGCGCTGGAGGGCTCGTTCGCCTCGGTGATCGGCGGCGCCCCCGCCGCCGCGGTGGTGTTCTCCGACGAAGTCGACGCCCGCACCGCCGACGACCCGCGCGTGCGCGACCTGGAGGCCCGGGTCACGGCCGCCGCCTACCCCGACCACGCCGCGCTGACCGCGGAGCTCGACGAGCTCCGCACCTCCGTCCGCGAGGAGAAGTTCGCCGAGGTAGCCGAGGAGTTCGACCGCGTGCACAGCATCCAGCGCGCGGTCGAGGTCGGCTCCGTCGATGCCGTCATCCCCGCCGCCGAACTGCGCCCGCGGGTCATCGAGGCCATAGAGTCCCGTCTGCGTCAGCTCGGCTAACGGCGTCGATGACCCGACGGCAACCTGGTCGGTCACGCAGCGGGGCGACGCCTCTCTGCCTGCCGTCATGATCCTACTCGTCCACTATCAGGAAGTGGGCGAGTAGGATGTTCCGCCTCCTGGCTATGGCCGTGCGGCCAGGTGGCCTCCAGCGCCAGCCACCGCCATATCTGGCGGACGGTCACGAAGCTGCAGGTCGTCCTGTCATCCCTTGGCTTCCAGCGGCAACCACGGCAGGTTCGGGCGGACCGCCCGTCCATCAAAATGATGATGGTTGCCGTCGTGCCGCCATCTCTCCGGATGAGCTGAGCCTCACGTTTGCTCTTGAGGCTGGCGCAATCTTCAACGTTCTGATTGACTAAAGATCTGCCTCTGGGGCCACGTGGGAGATTATCAAGTTATCTAATGATGTTTCCCCGAGCCTAGTGTTAGGATCATCAAGTAGATGGTTGATGATTCGGTCGTCGCGGAGAGAGGGCAACGATGGCGTCACAGATCTTCGAGGCTCTTGCGAACCCGATCCGGTGTGACCTGGTCGAGCGGCTGATCGACGGCGACGCCACGGTCGGCGAGTGGTGCAAGGCCGACGTGCAGGCGGTCTGCGAGCACCTGAAGGTGCTCGAGCAGGCCGGCCTGGTCAGCCGTAGCGGGGAGGCCCACCGCAGCCTGATGCACCTCAACGCGGAGGTGTTCGACCTGATGACCGTATTGATTGTCGCTGCCTTCGGTCCGGAGCGCTACGGCATCGACCCAAACACAGCGACGTTGGAGTGTGTAGTAGTGAAGGAGCCGGGCGGGCACACTGGATCGCCAGCGAAGGTCGGAGTTGTCGGGCTCGGCACCATGGGCGCCGGAATCGCCGAGGTGCTGGCGCGCGCCGGCATCGAGGTGGTCGGCGTCGAGCTCAACGACGCGACGCTGACCCGCGGGCTCGATCGTATCCGGCACTCCACCGACCGCGCGGTGAGCCGCGGCAAGCTGACCGAGGCCGGCCGGGACGCCCTGCTCGCCCGGATCCACGCCGGAACCGACCTCGCCGCCGTGGCGGACTGCCAGCTGGTCATCGAGGCGATCCCCGAGCGGATCGAGGACAAACGCGCGCTCTTCGCCGAGCTGGACACGCTGTGCCCGCCGGGGACCATCTTCGCGACGAACACCAGCTCCCTGTCGATCACCGAGCTGGCCGCCGGCACCTCACGCCCGTCCCGGGTTGTCGGCACGCACTGGTCCAACCCGGTGCCGATCATGGGCCTGGTCGAGATCATCCGTACGGTGGTCACCGACCCGTCCGTGCTGGAGGATGTCGAGACGCTCGTCGCCAAGGTCGGAAAGACCGCCGTCGTCGCCGGGGACCGGGTCGGGTTCATCGTGAACGCCCTGCTGTTCGGCTACCTCAACAACGCCATCCGGATGGTGGAGACGCACCACGCCACCCGTGAGGACATCGACGCCGCCATGCGCTTCGGCTGTAACCACCCCATGGGTCCGCTGGCGCTGCTCGACCTGATCGGTCTCGACAGCGCCTACGACATCCTCGACTCAATCCACCACACCTCCCGCGACCACCTGCACGCCCCGGCCCCGCTGCTCAAGCAGCTGGTCACCGCCGGCATGCTCGGCCGCAAGACCGGCCGCGGCTTCTACACCTACGCCGCCCCCGACTCGTCCGAGATCGTCGACATGGTCACCACCCCCGAACTCGGGCCTTCCATGGTCGGTGCCCGGCCGGTACGCACGATCGGTGTCGTCGGCACCGGCACCATGGCCAGCGGGATCATCGAAGTCTGCGCCCGCTCCGGCTACGAGGTGGTGTTCCGCGCCCGGGACGAGGAAAAGGTCGCCGCTGTCCGCAGGAGGCTTGAGCGGTCCCTGGACAAGGCGGTCGAACGGGGCAGGATCTCCTCGGATGACCGGGTCGCCGCCCTCGCCCGGGTGCGCTCCTCGACCGAACTGTCCGCGCTGGCCGACTGCGATCTCATCATCGAAGCGGTCGTCGAGGACATCCACGTCAAGCGGGCGCTGTTCGCCGAGCTCGACAGGGTCGCGCGTTCCGGGGCGGTCCTTGCCACGACCACGTCGTCCCTCCCGGTGATCGAGTGTGCCACCGCCACCTCCCGTCCGCAGGACGTGGTCGGCATGCACTGGTTCAACCCGGCGCCGCGGATGCGACTGGTGGAGATCGTGCCCACGGTGGTGACCGCGGACGACGTCACCGCGACCGTGTTCGAGGTGGCCAGGGCGGCGGGCAAGCACCCGGTCCGGTGCGCCGACCGCGCCGGCTTCATCGTCAACGCCCTGCTGTTCTCGTATCTCAACACCGCCGTGAAGATGCTGGAGGCCCATTACGCGGACGTCGAGGCCATAGATACGGCGATGAAGGTCGGTTGTGCGCACCTCATGGGGCCGTTCGCGCTCGCCGACGTCGTCGGCCTGGACGTGACGCTCGCCATCCTGCGAACCCTCTACCTGGAGTTCCGGGAACCCGGGTACGCTCCGGCGCCCCTGCTGGAACGCCTTGTCAAGGCCGGATGTCTCGGTCGCAAGACCGGGCGGGGTTTCCGGGTCTACTGAACATCTGCTCGATGTCGGCACCGTATAAGAGAGGTCAATCATGGACGAAATCAGGGAAGT
>NZ_CAAAFR010000180.1:0-11131 GCF_900634745.1 Protofrankia symbiont of Coriaria ruscifolia | reverse complement strand
CCAGCGGTCGGGCGCGCCGGCGAACACCGACCACACATACCGGTACATACCGGTCGCAGTCCAACCAGGTCAGAGTGTCGCGCCTGGCGTGGACCCAGTCGTCCAAGGCCTTCATCGTTCTCCCGCCGTTCTCGTCAATCCCGCACCGTCAGCCCTGCAGCTGCGCGAGCTTGGCCTCCAGCTCCGCGATCCGCACGTCCTTCGGGTTGGGCATCATGACCGACATGATCGCGTCCGCGGGGCAGGTGTCCTCCGGGGTGCCCCGGAAGAGCACGCGGGGGTCGCCCCAGGAGCCAAAGAACGGCACGTCGGCCGGGGGTGTCTCGGTCTCCCAGTCCTTGACGAACTCCGCATACGGCTTGCCCCGCTTCAGCCGAGCGGCCCGCTCGGCGTCCTTGGCTGCCGAGGTGGCCTCGGCGTCGACCGCGGCGGTATCCGGGTTGAGTACCACGTGGTAGATGTCGCGCACGGTGTTTAGGGACACCAAGCCGTCACGGTAGTCGGCGGCCACCGCCTCAGGGTCGCGTTCGAGCACGTCACCGTAGCCGCCACCGGCACCCTGGGTGATCATGTACAGCTCGCCGCGGTCGGCGAGCTCGAACTGCAGGCCCATGTGGTGCGTCGAGTAGGTCGCCTCGGGGAACGGACGGTCGTTCATGAGCTCTTCAATGGTGTAGCGCAGCAGTTCGCGCTGGTTGTCCATCACCTTGAAGATGTCGACGTTCTTGATCTTGCACAGCGGGAAGGTGCCCGGACCGTAGCCGCCGAAAATGCCGTGCGTGCTCGGGAACTTCGAGCCGATGCTGCACACCATGAAGCCCCACAGGGCGCTGTCCTTGACGGTGGCGATCTGCTGGTAGCCCTGGCCGCCGCGGAACTTGCCGAAGCCCTGGTTGTCCCGCATAACCCTGTTCGGCACGATCTTGAGGAACGGGACTTCTTCCTCGGAGAGCTCCTGCTCACCGATGTCGGCCATGGGCGCGAAGATCGGGGCGACCGCGTGCTCACCGTCCCGGTTGGCCCGCGCGGCCCCACCCATGCCGTTGAGGTCGGCACACAGGTTGCCCACCAGTTCGCCGTGCTGTGTGACGCCGCCGTAGATAAAAGTGACGATCATGTTGTACCAGCCGGCGATGACGTCGGTTGACCGCTCGCCCGCGCTGAAAAGGAACTTCGGTACCGCCAGCTGCGCCGCGGTGAAACTCGGGAAGAACGTCATCATGCTCTGCGCGTTCGGCGCCTGGGCCGAGCAGTCCAGCGCCGAACTCGGGTCGGTGATGACGGTCATCGGTTCGAACACGGCCTGGTTCCGCGGCAGGTCCGGCCACACGAACGTAAGGAACTCCTGGGCCAGCATTCCCTTCATCGACGAAAGGATCGTGTTGTTGGCCCGGTTCAAGAACTCCGGAGAGGAACCCCGGAAGTCCAGGATCAGTTCGTCGTCCTTCTTGGTCATCTCCAGCCTGATCTTGACCAGGCAGTTCTCCCGCAGTGTCCCGTCCGGGAAGACGTTCTGCCGCACGGTGCCCTCGGGCCACGTCCGCAGCCGGCGGCGGACCTCTGCGGCGGTGTCGGTCAGGGTGCGACGCAACGTGGCGGCCACCGCGTCGACGCCGTACTCGGCGATGGCGTCCTGGATGCGGTCCTTCATCCGTACCGCCGCAAACAGCTTCGCCTTCATGCCCTCCAGCTGCAGCTTCGGTTCGCGCACCGAGTTCTGCAGGAAGGTCATGAGGTCGCGGCGGAACGTGTAGTTCTCACCCACCTTGATCGGCGACAACTTCAGGCCCTCGTCGAACGGGGACTCCGCCGCCGAGGGCATACCACCGGGTTCAGTCGCGCCGTTCTCCCCCTCATGGACGATGGCGCCGGTGAAGCAGATCAGCTGGCCGTCGTGGAAGACCGGGATGACGATGCTCTGGTCGGTGTTGTGGACGTTGCCGTAGCGGGCATCGTTGTGCATGAAGACGTCGCCCTCACGGATCCCGACCGTGGGTTCGTTCGCCCAGTACTTGAGGATGAACTTCACCGGGTGCTGGGTCAGCACCGAGAACACCAGGACACCGCCCACGCTGGACAGCGCAAGATCACCGGAGGCGGTCCACACGCCGGAGATCAGGTCGCCAGCCTTCGCTCCCGGTGCCGCGCCCATCTGCTCGACCATGCCGAACGACTCGTTACACGCGGTCTGCAGCTTGTGCCGCAGCAGGTTGATCGCTTCGGGGTCGGTGAACCGCGCCAGAGCCTCTGTCTCGAGGGGTGACTCCGGGGCGAGATGGTGGTTGCTCATGATCTCGGGATCGGGCCCGAGGAACAGGACGTTTTCCTCGAGGAACTTCTCGATGAGCGACTTGTCGTCAGCGTTATCAGATTGGCTCATAACGATGCACCTTCCGGTGAGACGTGTCTAGCAAGGATGGCGAGCGGCTTCTCAGGCCCCGCATGGGCTACGCGAAACGGACGAGGGGTTTGATGATGCCGTCCCCCTTCGTTTCCATCAGACTGAGTTCGGGTTCGACCTCGTCGAACCCGAACTCATGGGTCGTCATCGGCCGAATGTCACCGGGGAACCGAGCGCTTCGATCGCGGCGTCCACTCCGATACGGTATGGGCTTCTCAATGACACCCGCCTTGCCAAGACCGAGAAACGCCAGCGCTTGCATGGTTGCTGGCATCGTCGCCAGTTTCTTTCTCCGCCCGCTCAGATGGTCTTGGCGAGCACCGCGGAGCCGGTGCGTCCGACCGTCAGCTGCCACCCGGGTTCGGCGAGGTAGGTCGTACGCGGGGTCTCCACCAAGGCGGGGCCCTCCACGACATGGCCCTCGTCGAGGACGGCGACGTCGTAGACGGCGGTCTTCACCGCTCCGTCGATGCCCGGGTAGTGGCACTCCCGCCACCGGCTGGGGCTCGGCGCCGGGCGAGGGTCGGCGTGGGTGGGCTGCAAGTCGAATTTTTCGTGATCGACGTAGCTCACCACGCGGATGACGTTGATCCGCACGCCGGCCTCGGGTGCCTGGCTGCCTTCGCCGTACCGGTGGGCGTAGAGGTTGCTGAACAGGTCCAGCAGCTCGATCACGTCCCGGTGCGAGGTGAGCTGCTCGAACGGGCAGACCACACCGATCTGGGCGAGCTGGTTGCCGTAGCGCATGTCCACCTCGACCCGCGAGCGGATGTCAGCCGGGTCGGCGCCCTGCCGGAGCAGGTCGTTCCGGCCCTTCGCGGCGAGTTCCGCCACGTTGTCGTTGAAGACCCGGTAGTCGCCCAGCATCTGCCGCGTGGTGGCGTCGTAGACCATCAGATACAGCGAGGACTCATGGATGTGCAACTGGTTCATGTTGCCCGCACCCAGCGCGGAGAACACCGAGCTGAACGGCGGGACCAACACGTTCTGGATGCCCAGTTCGTTCGCGTAGCCACAGGCGTGCAGCGGACCACCGCCGCCGTAGCTGAGCGCCACGAAGTTCTTCGGGTTGTAGCCCTTGACCGCGACCTCCTTGAAGATCGCCGCAGCCATGTTCGTGTCGACCTTGCGCTTGATGGCCTTCGCCGCCTCGATCAGGCTCAACCCCGACGGCTTGCAGATGTGCTCCTCGATGGCCCGCTGCGCCCGGCGCAGGCTGAGCTTGATCGTGCCACCTGCGTAGTTGTCCGCATCGAGGTAGCCCAGCACCAGGTTGGCGTCCGTCGTGGTCGGGAGCCGCCCGCCGCGGCCGTAGCAGGCCGGCCCGGGGTCGGAACCGGCGCTCTCCGGGCCCACCTCGATGGCATCCCACAGGCGGTCGTAGCGGGCGATGGAGCCGCCGCCGGCGCCGAGAGTGTGCAGGTAGGTCATCGGAGTCGACACGAGCCAGCGGTCGATGACCGGGTTGAAGTCGTAGAACTTCACCCCGTCGGAGGTCACCAGGCCGATGTCGAAGCTGGTGCCACCCATGTCGGTGGCGATGATGTTGGGCTGGTTGTAGGTGCCCGACAGGTAGTTGGTGGCCTCCAGCCCGGCAACGGGGCCGGAGTGGATGGTCTGCAGGGAGGAGGTCGAGTTCAGCTGCGCCATGCCCCCGGAGTTGTGCACCAGCAGCATCGGCTTGGTGTAGCCGTTACGGCGCAACTCGACCTCCAGCGACCCCAGACCGTGGTACATCTGGTCATGCAGGTAGGCGTCGATGACCGACGACATAGTGCGGGTGTACTCACCCTTGCGGCCGCTGACCCGGTGCGACAGCACGATCGGGATCGCGCCCAGCAGGTGGGTGGGATACTCGTCGAGGACGATGCGCTCGACTTCCTTCTCGTGGGCGGGGTTGACCACCGAGTTGGCCAGCGCGACCACGAACGCCTGCGCGCCCTCGTCCACCAGCCGCCGCACCTGGCGGCGAACGTCGTCCTCGTCGACCGGCAGCACCACGGTGCCGGCGTAGTCGACGCGTTCCTGCACGCCCGCGATGCGGGTCACCGGAACCAGCGGGACCGGCCGATCCGCCCCCGGCAGGTTAACCTGGGCCGCCTCGGTCAGCCCGTCGCCGTAGCCACGGGCCCGCATCAGCGGCACGCTCCACTCGAAGCCGGCGGTGGTGATGATGCCAACGGACGGCCCGCTGCGTTCGATGAGCGCGTTCGTCCCCAGCGTGGTGGCGTAGCGCACCGCGTCGACGGTCGAGAGCACCGTCTGCACATCCAGGTCGATCTGCGCGCAAGCCTGCGCCAGCGCCTCCATGAACCCGGAGGCAAGGTTGTGGTGCGTGGTCAGCGACTTTGCCTCGACGTAGGCGTCGTCGTAGACGAGAAAGCAGTCGGTGAACGTCCCGCCGATGTCAACGCTTACTTGCCGCATTTTCTAGTCCTCCACTGCACTCAGGTGACGACGCTTCAGCGAGTCGATGTCGAGTTCGATGTCGTGCGTCAGCGGATGACCAGGCGGCAGGTATTCGTTCTCCACCAGCGTTGCGCAGCCCGGGCAGTAGAATTCGACGATCCGGCACCAGGCGGGGTCGGGGCCGTAGGTGAACTCGTAGCTCTCGTCGAGGATCGGCCGGTGAATCTCCCGGGGATCGCGGTTGTAGACCAGCAACCCGGTCTTGTAGTTCTCGCGGGCGTTCGCGATGTCGTGCCCGCACACCCGGCACACCCATCGCTCGGCCACCAGATCGATCGCGAGATACTCGGTGATGTTCACCGAGGACTGCTGGTCGCTCATCGCTGGGCCTCCAGGATCAGGTCGGAGTTGCTGCTCACCCGGAACCCCCACCCGGGCTCGATCAGACAGGTCAGGTAGTCGCCCGCGACGAGCGCCGGCCCCTGGGCCCCCTGCCCCGGCGCCAGGTTCTCCGGACGGTAGACCGGCACCTCCTGCTCGTCGCCGTCGGCGAGGCGGATGCTGCGCGATCCGTCCGCGGTCGCCGGCTGCACGGTGCCGTGCTGGTCGGCCGCGAGTTCGAAGGTTGGCAGCGGATGCGAGGCCCGCACCACCAGCCGGTCGGCCTTGCCTCCCACGGTGTCAGGAGACGATCCGTTGGGCCACTTCTCGTCCCGCAACACGCCGTCGGAGATGAATCGGTCGCGGGTCTCGAAAGTGCATTCGTCGATGGAAACGCCTTCACCGAACATGTCACGCCGCGCCCGGGTCAGCAGGTCGTCTCGTGCCGCACCCACGTCGGCGCCGGTGCCGGGCATCGGGACGCTGTACTCGTGCGCCAGCCCGCTGAAGCCGATACCGAAGGCACTGAACACCGCCGACAGATGCGGCACGATCACCTGCGTGATCCCCGCTGCCCTGGCGATTCCGGATGCCAGCACGGGGCCCGCGCCGCCGAAGGCCAGCAGCGTAGCCTCCGAGAGATCTCGACCCGTCGAACCGATCATGGTCTTTACCGCAGCGCCCACCTGCTCCTCGAACGCCCGCAGCACCGCGAGCGCCGCGGCATGGGCGGACAACGACAGCGGCTCCCCGACATGGGTCAGCAGTGCCCGCTCCGCCCGGGCCGGGTCCAGCTTCAGATCCCCGCCCAGGTAGTTGTCCGGGTCCAGCGCGCCCGCGAGCAGCAGCGCATCGGTCACGGTCGCGTCGGTGCCGCCGCGAGCGAAGCACGCCGGGCCAGGCGCGGCCCCGACACTGCGCGGACCGATCTGGATCCCACCGTCGACGACCGCGACCACCGAGCTGCCACCCAGCCCGACACTGCTCAGGTCCGGGATGGGCAGCGAGGTCTGCGCCGATTCGACCCGGCCGTGCGCGTGCACCGTCAGGGCCTTGTCCACCACGACCGACACGTCCGTGGTGGTCCCACCGACATCCATCCCGACGAGCACGTCCGCACCGTAGAGCGAGGCGTAGGCGACGCTGCCTTCCAGCCCACCACGCGGCCCGGAACCCCACGTCTTCAACGCGGTCGTCTTGGCGACTCGGGCCGAGTCCCCATCGTTACGGAAGATCAGCAGCGGCCGTGCCAGCCCGTTGGACTTGCACGCCTTCTCCGCGCCATACAGGAAGTGCTCCATCCCCGGATGCAGATACGAGTTCAGCACCGCGGTCAGGACACGCCTCGCGTCATCGACGTCGTGCACAAGCTCGTGCGACAGGGTGAACGGGACAGCGCCCAGCAGGTGCCTCGGGTACCGCTCCAACAGCAGGTTCTTGATCGCCCGCTCCGCCTCCGCGTTCCGCAGGGCGATCACGATCCGCGAGGCGCTCGTCGCCAGCAGGTCGTTGATCGCGGTCGTGAACTCGTCCAGGCCCACCGACCCATCGGCACCGACCGCGATCCCGACCGGGGCGTGCGGCACCATGGCCTGCCACAGCGAGGCGTCGACCAGGTTCACAATTCCATAGACATCCCCCTCCGCGCCGCTGTCGACCAGCAATCCGACCGGTGCGCCCTTCCGTTCGACCACGGCGTTCGTGCCCGACGTCGTCGAGTAGCGGAGGTACTCCGTCTCGCGCAACAGGCGCGTGGTGTCCTCCTCGCCGTACAGACGGTCGGACACAGTCCGTAGCCCGTCGACGAAACACTGCGTTAAATCGTGCGGTGTCGTCGGCGTCTTCGCATGCACGACGCGTTCACCATCCGTCACACACACGTCGGTGAACGTGCCACCGTTGTCGATATTGACAAGGATTCCCATCAGCCCTCCGCCGGCTCGTTACATAAAGCGGGTCACAACACCATCGCCGTATGAAGTGGGTCACAACATCGCAGCCGGCGAAGGGTGGTTGCACCACTCCTACGAGTAGCCAGCAGATGGGAATTGGGTGGTCAAGCACCCTGCGCGAAGCCACCCTCCCGTACGTCACGATTAGCGCACCGTGCGGACAGAGTTGAGTCCGGGAACGAAGCGTACAGAGTGTAGCCGATCGAAAACATGTCAACGTGGCAGCCCGGGAAGTGGGACGGCCACCGCGTGATCCTCACGGGAAATGAGCGAAGCAACTCGATGAAGAGGAATCACGATGGCCGTGCGTCCGACCGTGCCGGATGGCGAGTGGGCGGGCAAGGAGCCGGCGGCGGATCCGGATCTGTCAGGCTCGATGGGAAGGCGTTCGCGGAGGCGTTGATGAGCGCCGAGGTGGACGGGATCCGTAACGCCGAAATGGGGAGGTTTCACCAGAAAGGGTGAATCGTCGGAACGGATGTCGGGCGCGGGAGGGGACACCCGGGCGGGAACGATCGAGCTGACGGTTCCGAAGCCGCGTCCGGGCTCTGCTCTTATGTTCGCTCTTATGTTCGGAGTGGCTGATTCGAAAATCCCCCGTCGCTGATGCGTAGCCGCTGGTCATCCCTGAAGGGGCGGGGCCGGTCAAGGCGACGCTGGGATCTGTTTTGGCTGGTTGTGGGCGTGCGGGGGTTGGCCGTCGTGGGTCGGGGGGATCTCACCCCCGGGCTCCCACAGAACGGAGCGTGACGATCTCTCGTCACTCCGCTCTTCTCACCTGATCCGTCAGAACTCGGGCATCCATGCCCAGTGAGCGAACAGTTCGGGCTGCCTTCGCAGGAGCCCGTTCCACCAGCGTTTGGCACGTTTGAACGCCCTCAACCGTTTGAACTTCCGCCGTGCCCACCGCACCAGGTAGGTGTTGATGCGTCGTAGGAGAACGTACATCTCAGTCCGGTAGAACCTGCCGTAGTAGTTCATCCAGCCACGGACGACAGGATTCATCCACACAGCGAGTTCCCCGATGTCCGAGGTGGTACGCAAGTGCAGCCGCCAGCGCCTGACAGTACGACCCTTATCTTTCAGGGCCTCCCCGCTCATCGCCGGCAGGAAAGCGGTGAACATGCTCCTACCGTCTTTCGTCGGGGCTTTCCGGGGACGGAACGTATACCCCAAAAACGGGCTCTTCGCAGTTGGCGTGCGGGTGTAGTCGTCTGATTACGCCGCCAGGGTGTGGATGGTGACTCCGGGTCGCCACTCGGGGCGGGCAGCGCGAGAGGCGACGTAGCGGGCCCGGAGCTGCTGGTTGGTGACGTTACGGAAGCCGAAGGCGCCGCGGTAGACGAGTTTGGTGATCCGATTCACGCCCTCGGCTGCCGCGTTGGTGACCCCCGTGAGGACCGCTTTCGTGATCTCCTCCAGCCAGGTGTCAATGGTCTCGGCGAGCGTGACCAGCTCGGGGATGTCCCGGCCGAGGATCGCGACGTAGTCGAAGAACCGGAACAGGACGTGGGCGATCTCGGTGCGGCAGGTCGCCCGGCCGGTCCGGGACAGGGCGAGCGCGAACACCTCGAGCAGCAGGTTCTTCGCGGTCCAGACGATCCGGATCTCGTTGGCGGTCTGGGGATCGACCAGCTCGAGGGCGCTGAGCGTGTCGAGGATGCGCCGGCGGCCCCGGCGGGAGAGCGTCCGCGGCCCCCACCTGAACAGGTTCCTGACCGCGTACTCGGGGTCGCGGGCGCGGCCGCGCCGGCCACGCAGCCGGTGGGAGTTGCGGCGCCGCACGTCGTCGACCATCTTGTTGACAAGCTGCGCGACATGGAACAGATCCGCGCAGACCAGGGCATGCGGGAGGGCCTCGCGGGCCACGGCCCGGTAGGTGGTTGAGAGATCCATCGTGACCACCTTGATCCCGGCGCGCACCCGCTCGGGCAGGGCAAGGATCCAGGCGACGGCCGGGGCCTTGCGCCGGCCCTCGACCATGCCGAGCAGGCCATGCCCACCGGCGGTGTCGATGAAGACCGTCTGCCAGCGGTCCGCGTCGGCGACCCACGTCCCACTGACCGGGTCCGTGTGGAAGCGGCGGGCCCCGCGCCGCTGGTCGTCGATCCCGAGGACCCGGACCAGCGGCATCGGGCCGAGCACCGAACGCGGCATGAGCAGCACCTCCGGGTCGATCGCCGCCGGGGCGCAGCCAGCCCGCTCCGGGTCCTCGACACCCGGCCCGTCGACGAGCTCAGCCTCGGCTGCCAGTTCCTCGTCGCCGGCCAGGGCCTCGGTCACGGCGGCCGGGTCGGTCGCGACGATCCCAGCCTCGGCCGCGAGGCGGGTGAAGGCGCCGTGCGCGGTGTGCCAGGCGACCCCGGCCCACTCGGCGGCCGTGTCGACCGTGACCAGCCCGTCGCCGACGAGATGGCCGACCAGCCCGAGCGCCGCCAGCGAGACCCGCCCGCCGCGCGCCGCCAGCGGGACCTCCTCGGTGAAACGGCCCTGCTCACAGCCCTCGGCCATGCAGGCCATCACCCGCTTGTGCCAGGTCACCCGCATCGGGACCAGCACGAGGTGGCTCACCGTGTGCCCGACCCGCGTCCACACCCGCGACGCCTCGGCCTGGCAGCGCGGGCAGCACGCCACCGTCCCCGGCGCCGACACCACATGCACCGAGAAGGACCCGTCCGCCTCCCGCTCCACCTGCTCGGCCTCGAAGCCGTCGAGGCCCGGCAACCCGGCCACCGCGCACCCCATATTCTGCAACAGACGCACCCGTTCTCTGGCGATCATGGACCTTAGACAAGTCATGATCTTGCCAGATGGGCGGGTGCGTCCTTTTTACGACCCACGGACGGTCGCGCACCATCACAACAAGGCGGTCACAGAGAGAAGTTGATCAAACACGTCCGCAGCTCAGCTGCATAGAGCCGGGTATCTTTCCGAACCGTGACGCGATCATACGCCTCGTCGGTGCCGTTCTTGCGGAACAACACGATGAATGGATCGAAGCCCGCCGCTACATGGGCCTGGAAATATATGGGCCTGGAAATATATGGGCCTGGAAACCCTTGAGCAGGCCGGCGTGAACAATGCACCTGACACGCCCGTAATAGCCGTGACAGCCACGGCACTCACTGCATAATATAACCATAGATCACACCGATGTCACCTTTCGTACACCACCTCGCTGGCGTGACCCAGCGCCGTGTCAGCTCCGGGGAGGATGACGTGCGGAACCGTTGCAAGAACGGCCACACGGGAAGATGTGGTTCCACCACTCCTTCGAGTGGTTCGCGGAGGCCTGTGGGGTGGGCCCTGACGTCCCGGGGTGGGGGCCACCTGCGCCAAGGCCGCGCGTGGGCCACCCTCCGGTGAGGGCACGCAAGAGAGAAGGGGCACCCTGGTCGACACCGGGCCGACGTGAACGTTGATCAGTTCTCCCGCTCGGCGCCACGGAGCGGCCGGATTCGGGCATTTGCTGTGAAAACGAACTCCGTAGAGCGCTGGAACAACTCCGTACAGCACTGGAACATCAGTGGGCGCCTCGTTGAATGGCGGCGAAGAAGCGGTTCCAGATCAAAGCCGAGTCCGTCACCTGAATCGGGGGCAAGTCCACCCGGATGAGTGGTGAAACCGCCCAATCCACCCTGCCATGATTACACCATGCTTCGCCGTGCGCCCCGTAATTGCTATCCGACAAACACCCCGCGCTTCCGATCCATTCGCAACCGAGAAAGCGACATTTCCACCGACATCTGCGCATCACCTCCCGACCCGGTGCTACCGCCCGCTCCAACCCGAAGTCGTTCGTCTCGGCTGCGTAAATGTCACGGTGAGTCATGTCATGGCCAGGGAGATGTTGGGCGTGCTGTCTCTACGAGGGCAAAGCCATGAAAGGAACTGCCATGCTGACCTTCGTCGATGACGATCTGGATCAGAGATCCTGGGAGTCTAGTACTACAGCAACACTCTCCATGATCCGAAGACGGGTCGCCCC
>NZ_CAAAFR010000179.1:0-7950 GCF_900634745.1 Protofrankia symbiont of Coriaria ruscifolia | reverse complement strand
GCCTCGGCAATTTCTTTCACGATCGACCTCCCGTGCGTCACATGTTCACGTGGGCCAGATGCTACCGACGGGTATGCCCAGTAGTCGTCCGGTAGGGGGTGTGCGTGCGCTCCAGAAGCGATACAACCTGAGAGCAACCATTGAGGGTGGGAGCGCGTCTGATCTGGTGTGACCGCGCCCATGACAGTCGTGGAGGGGTGGCGGCCCGTGCCTGCGCGGAGCGACGCCGCCCGTAGCGAGGTCGCGCGGGATGCTGATGCCGCTCTCACCGCCTTGTACTCGGAACATTATCGGTCGCTCGTCCGCCTCGCCGCCCTCCTGCTCGACGACATCGGCCTGTGCGAGGAGGTCGTCCAGGACGCCTACATCCGCGTACACGCAGCCTGGGGGCGCCTGCAGGACAGGGAAAAGGCACTCGCCTACCTGCGGCAGACCGTCGTGAACCTCGCGCGTTCGACACTGCGGCGCCGGCTGGTGGCCCTCAAGCACGCGCCCAAACCGATGCCGCACGCGGCCAGTGCGGAGGAAGGCGCCTACACCCTGGTCGAAAGGGCCGCTGTCGTGCAGGCCCTGCGCGAGCTGCCGCGCCGCCAGCGTGAGGCCGTGGTCCTGCGCTACTACGCCGACCTGTCCGAAGCGGATGCCGCCGCGGTCATGCGCTGCAGCGTCGGGTCGGTGAAGGCGTACACGTCGCGAGGACTGGCCGCGCTGGGCAGCAAGCTGGAGGGCCTGCGGTGACCGGGCTCGAACCCGACGAACTGCGTCACCGGCTCTTCGAGGCGGTCGAACCGCTGAAGGTGTCACCGGACGCTTACGAGCGGATCCGCGCCGGGGTGATCCGCCGACGGTGGATGCGGGTGCCGGCCATGGCCTTCGGCGGGCTGGCGCTGGCGGGTCTGATCGGTGTCGCCTACGTGGTGAGCGAGCCCCGGATCTCCTCCACCCTGGTCGAACCGGCCGCGCCGCTGTTCACGCAGACGGCCGGCACGACGACCGTGCGGACCCCTACCTCGTCGTCTGTTCAGGGCGGGTCCGCGGGCGGCCCGGCCCGGCCCCCGGCCACGCAGGCCTCGTCGCAGTCCCCGTCGCCGGTCATGGAAACCAGCCCGGCGCCGTCCCCGAGCGCAACGGCCGGTCGGCCAAGCGTCACGCCCAGCAACTTCAACTCCGCTCCTCTCCCGTCGCCGGTAGCCGTCCCCGCGAAAAAGGGCGACATCGACGGCGACGGGGTGGACGACACGCCGCATCTGTCCGGCAACACGCTTACGGTCACGCTCAGCCGGGTCGGGTCGGCCACGGTGACGCTGTCGGAGGTGGCGTCGCCGTTGACCTTCTCGATCACGGACATTGACACCGACGGTTATGGCGAACTGATCGTCCAGCTCGGTGGTAACGCCGACAGCAGGACGTTTACCGTGATCAAGCTGACCCCGGCCAGGCAGCTGCGGCAGCTGAGCGGGCCGCCGCTGCCGTTGTCGGCCGGGCTTGCGGGCACCCACGGTGACGGCTTCAAGTGCGAGCCCCAAACTCCCGGGACCCTGGTCGTCGCCGCCGGCGATTCCACCGGGGACCGGACGTACCTGGTGACATCCACGACGTGGCAGTTGACCGGCGAGGGCTTCCAGGCGGTCGGTGCGCCCATGTCCTCGACGGTGGACCTGCACACGGCTGATTCACCCTTCACCGCCGGCTGCGGGATCGCCTGACCCCAGATCGCCTTTTCGCGATGATGTGGGAACCCCTGGCCTCTGTGGTTGGTCAGCGTTTGGCGGCCTGCACCAGTTCTGTGAGGACTCCACCGGTGTCCTTCGGGTGCAGGAAGGCGATGCTCGCGCCCATGGAGCCGTGCCGAGGTCGCTGGTCGACCAGCCGGACCCCCTGCGCGCCGATCGAGGCCAGCGCGTTCTCGACGTCGTCGACGCCGTAGCCGATGTGGTGGACGCCCTCGCCGTTGCGGGCAAGGAACTTGCCGACCGGGGAGTCCTGCCGAGTCGGCTCCAGAAGCTGCACGTAGGACCCGCCCGCGGGGCTGTCGGCCACGAACAGCATGGCTTCGCGAACGCCCTGCTCCTCGTTGACCTCCCGGGACGCTACCGTGAGTCCGAACGTCGTCTCGTACCAGGAGATGGACTTTTCCAGGTCGTGGACGGCGATGCCGACGTGGTCGATTCTGGTGAACATCGCGGGCTGTGCCCCTCTCGCGCTTGTTGTGATGACAGGGGCGGGAGTGCGGGCGTCCCGCCGCGGCTTGCCTGGCCCGCCGTCCCGGGATGCTGCCACACCTGACCGCGACCGGCACGGATGCGCAGGGTCGCCCCTGCTCGTCCGGCATGTTGCACAAGATCACGTTATGGTTACCGAAGATGCTGTCGTACCTGCGGGAGGCTCACTCATGCCTGGTTCCGTTATCGTGGCCGGCGCGCGGACACCAATCGGCAAGCTGTCCGGGGCGTTGAAGGGATTTTCCGCCGTTGACTTGGGCGGAAAAGCGATCGAAGCTGCGTTGTCGCGGGCCGGGATCAGTGGTGAACAGGTCGAATACGTCATCATGGGGCACGTGATCCAGGCGGGCCAGGGCCAGATCACCGCCCGGCAGGCGGCGGTCAAAGGCGGCATCCCGATGAGCGTTCCCGCGATCACCGTGAACAAGGTCTGCCTTTCAGGCCTGGACGCGATCGCGCTGGCCGACACCTACATCGCCAGCGGCGAGTTCGACGTCGTCGTTGCCGGCGGGATGGAGTCGATGACGCATGGTCCGCACCTGTTGCCGTCCCTGCGGGCCGGTGTCCGCTACGGCAACGCCGAGCTGGTGGACGCGACCGCGCACGACGCCTTGTTCTGCGCGTTCGACCAGGTGGCGATGGGTCTGGGAACCGAACGGTACAACGCCGGGCTCGGTATCAGCCGTGCCGAACAGGACGAGTTCAGTGCCCGTTCGCACCAGCGGGCCGCCGCGGCGATCAAGAACGGTCTGTTCGACGACGAGATCGTCCCGGTTGAAGTGCCGCAGCGCCGCGGCGACCCGGTGCTGATCAGCCAGGACGAGGGCGTCCGCGGTGAGACCACCGCGGATTCGCTGGCGAAGCTGCGTCCCGCCTTCACCGATGACGGCACGATCACGGCTGGTTCGGCGTCGCAGATCTCCGACGGCGCCGCGGCCGTCGTGGTCACCAGCCGGGCCAAGGCGGCCGAGCTCGGGCTGCCCGTGCTCGCCGAGGTCGGCCACCACGGCTTCGTCGCCGGTCCGAACCCGTCCCTGCAGTCCCAGCCGTCGAACGCGATCTCGGTGGCGCTGCGCAAGGAGGGTCTGACACCTGCGGATGTCGACCTTTTCGAGATCAACGAGGCCTTTGCGGCGGTGGGCATCCAGTCCATGCGCGATCTCGGTATCGGTCCAGAGGTCACCAACGTCAACGGGGGTGCGATAGCGCTCGGGCATCCGGTCGGTATGTCCGGCGCCCGGATCGCCCTCACGCTTGCCTTTGAGCTGCGTCGCCGGGGAGGCGGCATCGGTGCCGCAGGCCTTTGCGGCGGCGGCGGCCAGGGAGACGCTCTCGTGCTGCGCGTCCCGGCGTGAGTTCGACCCCGGTGGTCTTCCCGGTGCCCGCCCCGCTGCGGGCACGCTCCTCCTCGCCGGCCGACCTGGTGGACGCCGCCGTCGCCGGTGACCCGCGGGCCGTCGCCCGCCTGATCTCGCTGGTGGAGGATGCCTCCCCGCAGCTGCGGGAGATCATGACCCTGCTGGCGCCACGCGCCGGGCGGGCGCAGGTGATCGGCCTTACCGGTTCTCCCGGCGTGGGCAAGTCGACCTCGACGTCCGCTCTCGTCGGCGCGTTTCGCGCCCGCGACCTGCGGGTCGGCGTCCTGGCCATCGACCCGTCGTCCCCGTTCAGTGGCGGCGCGCTGCTCGGGGACCGGGTGCGGATGCAGCAACACGCCACCGACCCCGGCGTCTACATCCGGTCGTTGGCCTCACGCGGGCATCTCGGTGGGCTGTCGTGGGCGACCCCGCAGGCGCTGCGCGTGCTCGACGCGGCCGGCTTCGACGCGGTGCTCGTCGAGACGGTGGGCGTGGGCCAGGCCGAGGTCGACATAGCCTCGCTGGCCGACACCACGCTGGTGCTGCTGGCACCGGGTATGGGCGACGGTATCCAAGCGGCCAAGGCCGGCATTCTGGAGATCGCCGACGTGTTCGTGGTCAACAAGGCCGACCGGGACGGCGCGGAGCACACCTACCGGGAGCTCAAGCACATGATCGCGCTCACCGGAACCGTCGACGGGCGGTGGCAGCCGCCGGTGCTCAAGACCGTCGCGTCCCGGGCGGAGGGCGTCGACGAGATCGTGGACGCGATCGCCGGTCATCGCACGTGGATGGCCGGGCGGGGCGTTCTGGACGCCCGCCGGCGCCGCCGCGCCGCCGACGAGATCGAGCAGATCGCCCTCACCGAGCTTCGGGCACGCATGGGTGACCTGCGGGACGCGACCCTGCTGGACAGTCTCGCCGGCGAGGTTGTCGCGGGCACGGTCGACCCCTACACAGCCGCTGACCGTGTGATCGCCGGTATGACCGGCGAAGGCGCGATCATCGGGTGATCCGTCCGGTTCCCGCTCGGTCCCCTGGGTGCCCGGACGCCTGGTGAGCGGGGTCCGCCAACGCGTGGCCTGCCAGCGCGTGACCTGTCAGCACAGGCCACCGGTGAGCGGCCTACTACTGGTGAGCGGCCTGATGGCGGGCGGTCTGGTGCGTTGCCAGGTGGCCCGCCGCCGCGACCACCGCGTTCACGTCGAGAGGCGCTCCGACGACACCCACCGCGCCCGCCTGCCGCAGCTTCATCAGATCCCGCGGGTCGTCGTCCGTGGTGAGGACGACAGCGGGCACCTGCCCGGCCGCGGCGTCCGCCGTGAGCGTCCGTAGCAGCTCCTCGGCCGTCGCGTCGGGCAGGATCCGGTCCAGCAGCACCAGCGCCGGCCGGGACCGCCGCACGGCGTCCAGCGCAAGGGCGGCGCGGGGGACGCAGACCGTGTCCGCTCCCAGGGAGCTGCGCAGCACGTGGGTGACCATCGACCGGGTTGCGGGATCACCGCTGACATGCACGATCCGGAGGTGGTTGTCGACCGATCCCGGCCCTGGTCCCGACCCCGATCCTGCCGCCGGCCCCGATCCCGGCAGCCTGCTGCCCGGGACGGCCGGCACCGGAGCGAACCCGTCGTCGTCGTAGTAGTCGCTGTAGGCGTCGTCGAAACGGACGTCGACGGTGTCCAGCACCACCGCGAACACGCTGCCCACCCCGTAGCGGCTGGCCACCGTGAGAACGCCGCCCATGGCCGTGACCAGAGCGTGGGACAGCGCCAGCCCCAGTCCACTACCCTCAATGCCGCTTCGTTCGGCTCCGAGTCGTTCAAACGGCCGGAACAGCCTGTCCATGGCCTCGGGGGGCAGGCCGTTGCCGTCGTCCTCGACCTCGATCCGCACCCGCGCTCCGGTGATGGGCACGATCCCGACCCGGACGGTGCCGCCTTCGCGTCCGTACTTCAGGGCGTTACCGACCAGGTTGAGCAGGACCTGCCACAGCCGCCGCCGGTCGGCGTCGGCGACCAGCGGCTCAGACGGTGAGATGACACGCCGGATCCCGCGCTGTGCGGCGAGAGGCTCGACCAGCTCGACGACACCCTGGACGATCTCCAGGACGTTGACGGGCCCCTTGTTGATGTCCCCGCGTCCGGCCCGCAGCCGGGCGAGGTCGAGCACGTCGTCGATGAGGGCCTGCATGTGCCGGCCACCGGTGATGATGCGTTCGATGTCGTCGTGCAGCTCCGGTGGCAGCGGTTCGAGTTCCAGCAGCTGCGCGAAGCCGAGGACCGCGTTGAGGGGGGTGCGCAGCTCGTGCCCGAGCCGCGCGATGAACTCGTCCTTTGCCCGGGACTCCTGCTCGGCCGCCTCCCGTGCCCGGATGTCCTCGGTGTCCCGGGCGACGATCACGAGGCCGCCGGCGGGGTCGGACCGCACCGACACCAGATAGGGCGCGGTGTTGCCCGCGGCGTCGACGAGATCGACGGTTCCGCGCCACTGGCCGGTACGGCTCAGCGCCCGTGGTACGACATCGCGCAGCCGGACCCGCGACGACGGTTCCACCACGTCGGCCAGGTCCCGCAGATGGATCGTCCCGGTCAGCCGTTCACCGAGAAACGTCCTCGCAGCCACGCCCGCATCGAGCACGCGACCGTCCGCGCCGACGAGTACGACCAGGCTTGTCAGCGCGTCGAGGAGGGTCTGTGGAACCACCTATGCCTCGTCGTCCCGCATCGTCCACCCCACGGCGGGCAATAGTAGGGCGTGCCGTCGAAGAGCGTTGTCCCGGGTTTGGTTGAGTGCCTGATTGTGCCGTCCAAGGAATGGAACCTTTACAGAAAGTAGCACTCTGCGGGTGTTCGTCGCCAATACCGGTACGTAGGTGGTAGCCGCCATGGTAGATCTTGAATCATGCTCGTAGCGTTCAGCGTGACCCCGATCGGAGTCGGTGAGGATGTTGGTGACCTGGTCGCCGAAGCAGTGCGGGTGGTCCGCGCCAGCGGCCTGCCCAACGAGACGTCGGCGATGTTCACAACGATCGAAGGGGAGTGGGACGAGGTCATCGACGTCGTGCGCCGGGCGGTCGAGGCCGTGACCGTGAAGTCCGGACGGGTGAGCCTGGTGCTCAAGGCCGACATCCGCCCGGGGGTCACCGACGCGATACACGCCAAGGTCGCCTCGATCGAACGGCACCTGGCCTGATCGCGACGCCCCGGGGCCTCGGGTTCCCCGCTGGCGTCCCGGAGGGTTCCAACCTGGTCGAATTCGCGACATTCACCGACCGTAGGCAGCCGGTCTGCCGAGGCGGTGTCCGGTTTCGCTGGTCAGATGCAACGATGGAGCCATGCCACGGAGGTCACCCATGCCGCCTGGGCCCCGGTCGTCAGGACCGGTGCCACCCAGGTCGAGGAACGCTACGCCCGGAGATCCACGGCTTTCCAACGAACTCGCCGGCCTCCGCTTCGCCGGCGCGGTCCCGCTCGATCCCAAGCCCGCACCCACGCGGCCGTCGACCGGTGCGGTGGGGGCGCGAGCCGCCCAGTCGGACAAGGGCTCGCCGGCGCAACCCGTCGTTGTGGACGTAAGCGAGGCGACGTTCGCCACGGAGGTCCTGCAACGATCCATGCAGACCCCGGTGGTGGTCGACTTCTGGGCCGAGTGGTGTGGCCCGTGCAAGCAGCTCAGCCCCATTCTTGAGCGGCTGGCGGAGACTGACGGCGGGCGCTGGACACTCGCCAAGATCGATGTGGATGCGAACCCGCAGCTCGCCCAGGCCGCGGGCGTCCAGGGTATTCCCGCGGTCAAGGCGATCATCGGCGGGCGGATCATCGGCGAGTTCACCGGTGCCCTGCCCGAACGCGAGGTGCGGGCCTGGCTCGACCAGTTGCTCGCACTCGTCGACGAGGCCTCCGCCGGCCTGCCCGGCGGGCCGGACCCGGCCGTGTCCGACCCGCATCACACCGCTGCCGAGGACGCTCTCGCCCGCGGCGACCTTGACGCCGCCGCGGCGGCCTACCGCGCCCGGCTCGCCGAGACCCCCGGCGACTCGGACGCGGCGCTGGGGCTCTCCCGCGTCGAACTCTTCCAGCGGGTGGCCACGATCGACGCGACCGCGCTGCGCACCCGGCTGTCAGCCGACCCCGACAATGTCGAGGCGGCCATCATGCTGGCCGACGTCCTGGTCGCCAAGGGCGAGGTCGAGACGGGCCTGGCGCGGCTGGTCAGCGTTGTCCGGCGGACCAGCGGCGACGAGCGGGAACGCGTACGGGCGCACCTTGTCGGCCTGTTCCAGGCGCTGGGGGACGCCGAGCCGGCAGTCGGCCCGGCGCGGCGAGCCCTGGCAGCCGCCCTTTTCTAGAGATTTTCCCGCCGGCCGGAGG
>NZ_CAAAFR010000178.1:0-67799 GCF_900634745.1 Protofrankia symbiont of Coriaria ruscifolia | reverse complement strand
ATCCGGCGATCGTCCGTCCGGCGAGGGCTCTGTCGGGGTCCTCGCCGGAGCAGCACGAGGGCTCCGGTCAGTTCTGACCGGAGCCCTCGTAGCACAGCCACAGGGTCGCCAGGGCGGGCAGGGTGAGCGTCGCCGATGCCGGCTGGTTGTGGCGGGCGGCGTCCACGGCGACGACGGAACCCATGTTCCCCATCCCGCTGCCGGCGTACTCGGTGGCGTCGGTGTTGATGACCTCACGCCAGCGTCCGGCGAACGGCAGGCCGAGCTGATAGTCGGTGTGGGGGATGCCCGAAAAGTTGGTGACGCAGGCGAGCACTGTGCCGGCCGCCGGAGCACCGGCCGCCGGACCACTCCGGGTGGGGTCGCCGGACGCCGGGTCGCCGGCCCACCGTAGGAACGAGAACACGTTGTCCTCGGCGTCGTTCGCGTCGATCCACGAGAACCCGTCCGGAGAGGTGTCCCGTTCCCAGAGGGCGGGTGTGGCACGGTAGATCCCGTTGAGATCCTTCAGCAGTGCGGTCACACCCCGGTGGCGCGGGTCGTCCAGATGCCACCAGTCCAGCGACCGTGCCTCCGACCACTCGGCCTCCTGGGCGAACTCCCCGCCCATGAACAGCAGATGCTTGCCTGGGTGCGCCCACATGTAGCCGTAGAGAGCGCGCAGGTTGGCCAGCTGCTGCCAGCGGTCACCGGGCATCTTGCGCAGCAGTGAGCCCTTCCCGTGCACCACCTCGTCGTGGCTGAGCGGAAGGACGAAGTTCTCCGAGTACGCGTACATCATGGAGAAGGTCATCTGGTGGTGGTGGTAGGCGCGGAACACCGGTGCCCGGGAAAGGTAGTCGAGCGTGTCGTGCATCCAGCCCATGTTCCACTTGAAGCCGAAACCCAGACCTCCCAGATGCGTCGGACGGGTGACGCCAGGCCAGGCGGTCGACTCCTCGGCGATCATCATCGCGCCCGGGACTCGCCGGTAGACCGTGGCGTTGGTCTCCTGCAGGAACGACACCGCCTCGAGGTTCTCCCGGCCGCCGTGGACGTTGGGTACCCAGTCACCCTCGGACCTGGAGTAGTCGAGGTAGAGCATGGAGGCGACGGCGTCCACCCGCAACCCGTCCACATGGAACTCCTCGAACCAGTACACCGCGTTCGCGACCAGGAAGTTTCGTACCTCGGGACGCCCGAAGTCGAAGACGTACGTCCCCCAGTCGGGTTGTTCGCCTCGACGCGGATCAGGATGCTCGTACAGCGGCGTGCCGTCGAACCGGCCCAGCGCCCAGACGTCGCGGGGGAAGTGTGCCGGCACCCAGTCGACGATGACGCCGATTCCGGCCTGGTGAAGCTGGTCGACGAGGTACCGGAAATCGTCGGGGTCGCCGAACCGTGATGTCGGGGCGTAGTAGGCCGACACCTGGTAGCCCCAGGAGCCGCCGAAGGGATGCTCGGCCACGGGCAGCAGTTCGACGTGGGTGAAGCCCATGTCCCGCACGTGGGAGACGAGTTCGCTGGCGAGCTCCCGGTATGACAGCCCTCTGCGCCAGGATCCCAGATGCACCTCGTAGACCGATATCGGCACGGTATGCCACGCGGTACGCCTGCGCTGCGCCAGCCATGCCTCGTCACCCCAGGTGTAGTCGGACTCGAAGACGACGCTCGCCGTGGCCGGCGGGTTCTCGGTGTGCAGCGCGAGCGGGTCGGCCTTCTGCCGCCACACGCCGTCGAATCCGAGGATCTCGTACTTGTAGCGGCAACCGCCGCCGATGCCGGGTACGAACAGCTCCCAGACACCTGTCGATCCCAGTGACCGCATCGGGTAGGCGCGACCGTCCCAGAAATCGAAGTCACCGACCACCCGGACGCCGCGGGCGCCCGGCGCCCACACGGCGAAACCGACCCCGCTGATCTCGGCTGTGCCGGCGCTGTCCGGGTAGTGGCGTACGCTCGCGCCGAGCGCCTTCCACAGCTGTTCGTGGCGACCCTCACCGATGAGGTGCAGGTCCATCTCCCCGAGCGTCGGCAGGTAGCGGTACGGATCGTCGACGACGTGCGTGGCGTCGGAGTAACGGACCTCCAGACGGTAGTCGGGAACGGTGCGGGTCGGCAGCGCCACCGCGAACACCCCGGCCGTGTGCAGCCGGGTGCACTCGAAGCGTTCACCTCCGGTGAGGACGACCACGCCCACTGCGTCCGGTCGCAGGGCCCGCACGATCGTCGAGTCCCCGCGGGGGTGGGCGCCGAGTATGCGATGCGGATCGTGGTGTGAACCGTTCACCAGCCGCTCAAGCTCGGCGGTTTCGACGAGCAGGGACGGGGAGGACGACGCCGGGTCGTCGTCCGGATGTCCGGTGTCTCGGAGCGCCGTCTCGTCACGCGCAGTGTCCGGATAGGCAGTTTTGTCACGATCGGTACTCGGATGGACTGTTTCATCACGCCCGGTGTCCCAGTGCGCCGTTTCGTGATGCCTGGCGTCGCCGTCGTACCCGTTTTCCCGGCGCCCGGCGTCGCCGTGCATGGCCACGGTCATGGCCATATGCGGGGAACGGGCGCTTTCGGAGTTGGCGTCGCAGAGACGATTGCATGGGTGGCCCTCGTCGACTCCACCCACCGCGTCGTCAGGACCGATCATGGACAACACGCCATCCTTAGAACGTAGTCATCAGTCCGTGGAGGTCAGCCGTTCGACCGAACCGAGCGGGATCGGCAACCACGATGGGCGATGACGCGCCTCGTAGACGACTTCGTACACGGCCTTGTCGAGCTCGAACGCCCGCAACAGGGCAGCCTCCTCGCGTGGGTCATGCCCGCGGACGCCGGCGTACCCGATGCAGAAGGCGTCGCGGTTGCGAGTCGCCCATTCCTGTGCGCGATATCTGAGTGCGGACTCGCCCTCCCGTTCCAACAACATCGACCGTTCCAACAACATCGACTGAGCCGCGTAGTCGAATGATCGGAGCATGCCGGCGACATCACGGTAAACGGGCTGTAACGTTATGCGTTCTGTCACCGGGCGTGCCGGTTCGCCTTCGAAGTCGAAGAGTACCCAGCCTGAGTCAACCCGTAGAACCTGCCCCAGATGGTAGTCGCCGTGAATGCGCTGCAGAACAACCGGCCGCGCCCGGCGGGCGAGTTCGTCGTAGGCGGCGCGCAGCTGCGCCTCGAAGGCCTGCAGTTCCCCGACGACCTTGATCGCGGCATCCAGCCGGCTGTGCATCTGCGCGGACTCCGCCCGCAGGATCTCGGCATCACCGACAGCCGTGGGCAGTGTCTCGGCGATGATGCGGTGCACGTCCGCGGTGGCCGCACCCAGCCGCTCGGACTCGGCCGCGAAATCGCCACCGACCTCGTCGGCGTGCAGGTCCGCCTCCGCATAGAGGTCGCGGACGCTGGCGAGAGCGAGCCGCCAGCCTTCGGTGCCACTGCGAAGAAATTCCTGCATGAACGCGAAAGTGGTGGTCTGACCGTCAACGACGCCGTCCAGCCAGGACAGCGGTCGGGCTACGCGGGGACTGCCCGCGTCGGCGAGCGCACGGGTCATCTCCAGGTCTGGATTCGTCCCCGGCCACAGTCGACGGAAGACTTTCAGGATGTAGGCGTCGCCGTACACGATCGAGGTGTTGGACTGCTCCGCGCCGACCACGTGGGCGGGCAGCGGCTCCAGTTCCTCCAGTGTGTACGGCACGAACCCGTCACGGGCCGCCTCGCCGCGGATGAACGCCAACAGGGCGGCGCTGCCGTCCGGATCGTGCAGGCCGTCGTACACCAGACCGTCCGCGTACTTGCCGACGAAGAAGCCCTCGTGCCCGTAGGGCGCGTCCGGTCGCACGACCAGGGGCACCTGATAGTGGTCGACCGGTCCGCCGTCGGCGTACCGGACCTCGATGACGAAGTGGCGTAGAAGATCGGAAAGCCGCACGTTCTGAACGATGCGCAGGCTGCCCCAGGCTCGGCCCTTGCCGGCAAACCAGCGTTGCCGCGGCAGCCAGGAGACCAGGAGGGCGACCAGATCAGAATTGTCGCCCACCATCGTCGACCTCCTCACGTGTCACCATCTGGCGACCATCCTCACGACCTTGTGCGCAGACCGCATCAGGAGGCCAATTCCCCCTGCCGGCCGAGTGCGAACCAGTAATGTCCGTGTCCGGGCAGGGTCAACAGGTACGGCAGTTCCCCGATCGGCGGAAAGTGCACTCCGCCGAGCAACTCGACCGGCACCATGCCGACGAATCTACGAAGATCGAGTTCGACTGGCTGGGCAAAACGTGACAGGTTGGACACACAGAGCACCCGGTCGTCGCCGAATTCCCGGACAAAGGCGAAGACGGACGGATTGGACGCCGGGAACTCCTCATAGGTGCCGAGACCGAAGACGGGATGCCGCTTGCGTACCTCGATCATTCGCCGGGTCCAGGACAGGAAGGATGTCGGCATCCGCTGCTCGGCCTCGACGTTGAGCGCCTGGTACCCGTACACCGGGTCCATGATGGGCGGCAGGTAGAGCCGGGCCGGATCGCTCGTCGAGAAACCGGCGTTACGGTCCGGGGACCACTGCATGGGTGTCCGGACGCCGTCCCGGTCACCCAGGTAGATATTGTCACCCATGCCGATCTCATCACCGTAGTAAATCACCGGCGAGCCGGGCAGTGACAACAGCAGCGCGGTGAAAAGCTCCATCTGGTCGCGGCTGTTCTCCAGCAGCGGGGCGAGCCGCCGGCGTATCCCGATGTTCGCCTTCATACGCGGATCCTTCGCGTACTCGGCGTACATGTAGTCGCGTTCCTCGTCGGTGACCATCTCCAGGGTCAGCTCGTCGTGGTTGCGCAGGAAAATCCCCCACTGGCAGTTCGGCGGGATCTCCGGTGTCTGCGCCAAGATCTCCGAGATGGGGTAACGGGACTCCCGGCGGACCGCCATGAAGATCCGCGGCATCAGCGGGAAGTGGAATGCCATGTGGCATTCGTCGTCGTTGCCGAAGTACTCGACCACGTCTGACGGCCACTGGTTCGCCTCGGCCAGCAGGACCCGGTCGGCGTATTTCGCGTCGATCTCCTTGCGGATCCGCCGCAGATACTCATGGGTTTCCGGGAGATTCTCGCCGTTGGTGTCCTCCCGTACGTAAAGGTAGGGGACGGCGTCCAGTCGGAATCCGTCGATCCCCAGGTCCAGCCAGAAGCGCAGTACCTCGACCATGGCTTCCTGGACGTCCGGATTGTCATAGTTGAGGTCGGGCTGGTGGGAGAAGAAGCGGTGCCAGTAGTACTGGCCGCGCACCGGGTCCCAGGTCCAGTTCGATTTCTCCGTGTCGACGAAGATGATCCGGGCGTCGGGGAACTTCTGGTCCGTGTCCGACCACACGTAGAAGTCGCCGTACGGGCCGTCCGGTTCGCTGCGGGAAGCCAGGAACCACGGGTGCTGGTCGGAGGTGTGGTTCATGACCAGGTCCGCGATGATCCGGATGCCTCGGCGGTGGGCCTCGTCCACCAGGTTGACGAAGTCCCCGAGGTCGCCGAACTCCGGCAGGATCCGGAAGTAGTCGGAGATGTCGTAACCGCCGTCCCGCAACGGCGATTCGTAGATCGGTAGCAGCCACAGGCAGTCGACGCCGAGCCAGCTGAGGTAGTCGAGTTTGCTGGCGATTCCGCGAAGGTCACCCGTGCCGTCGCCGTTGGAGTCGGCGAAACCACGGATGAGGACCTCGTAGAAGACCGCCCGCTTGAACCACAGCGGGTCGCGGGACAGCTCGTCGGCCGGCGACCCGCTGCCGCCGGCGTCCGTATCACCGGTAGTGCCTTCGGCGCTCATTTCCTCCGCCGGACGTCGAAAATGTGGGCTGGTTCCGTCGCCGGGTCCAGCTGGACGTAATTCTCTTGCCCCCACGTGTAGTCAGTCCCGCTGATCTCGTCGTGGACGTCGAATGTTTCCCGCCACTCGAGGCCGAGGGCGGGCATGTCGAGGCGAACAGTCGTCTCCTGCGTGTTGTGCGGATCCAGGTTGACGACGACCAGAACGCAGTCGTCGCCCTGTGCCCCCCCGGATCGCTTGGAGAAGACGATGAACTCGTCGCCATCGGTATGGTGAAAACGGAGGTTGCGCAGCCAGTGCGTCGCCGGATGGTCCCTGCGTATCCGGTTCAGTCTGGCGAGGTATGGTGCCAGCGAGCGTCCGGCGTGTTCGGCATCGGCCCAGTCCCGCGGCCGGTACTGGTATTTCTCGGAGTCCAGGTATTCCTCACCGCCCGTTCGCACGGGGGTGTTCTCGAACAGTTCATAACCCGCGTAGACCCCCCACGAGGGGGACATCATCGACGCCAGCACCGCACGAATCTTGAATGCCGGGTCGCCGCCCTCCTGGAGGTAACCCGGCAGGATGTCGGGAGTATTGACGAAGAAGTTGGGACGCATGTAGTGTGCGGTTTCCAGCAGTTCCCGGCCGTATGTCTCCAATTCTGACCTCGTGTTGCGCCAGGTGAAGTAGGTGTACGACTGGGTGAAGCCGGCCTTCGCCAGTGTCCGCATCATGGGCGGCCGGGTGAACGCCTCGGACAGGAAGAGCACGTCCGGTTCGACCGACTTAACCTCGGCGATGAGCCACTCCCAGAACTGGACCGGCTTGGTGTGGGGATTGTCGACCCGGAATATCCGCACCCCGTGCGAGGTCCAGTACCTGACCACGCGCAACACCTCGTGGTAAAGCCCGGCCGGGTCGTTGTCGAAGTTGAGCGGGTAGATGTCCTGATATTTCTTCGGCGGGTTCTCCGCGTACGCGATGGAACCGTCGCTCTTCACGGTGAACCACTCCGGGTGCGTCTTGGCCCACGGATGGTCGGGTGCACACTGCAGGGCCAGGTCGAGGGCGACCTCCATGTCCAGGGCGCGGGTCCGCGCGACGAAGTCGTCGAAATCGTCGATCGTACCCAGGTCCGGGTGGACGGCGTCGTGGCCGCCGGCGTCGCTGCCGATCGCCCAGGGTGAGCCGGGGTCGTCAGGACCGGTGACCAGGGTGTTGTTCGGACCCTTGCGGTTGACCTCGCCGATGGGGTGGATCGGCGGAAGGTAGACCACGTCGAAACCCATTGCGGCGACGGCGGGCAACCGCTCGGCGGCGGTCGCGAATGTTCCCGAACGTGGCGGGTCCAGACTCGCCCCCTCGGAGCGGGGAAAGAACTCGTACCAGCTTCCGAACAGCGCCCGGGGCCGGTCCACCCAGATCCGGTAGAGGGGCGAGCGGGTGATGAGCTCCCGCAGCGGGCACCTGGTGAACAAGTCGACCAGCGCCGGATCACACGCCGCCGCAATCCGCGCATGTGGATCCGTCAGAGCGTCGTCGCGTAGAGCGCTGACGGCGTGCTGGACCTCCGCCCACCGGCTTTCGGGGACTCCGGGCAGCGCGTGGAGCAGGATCCGGGCTCCGTCCTCGAAGTCCACCGACAGTTCGTCCGTGCTCTGGCCGGCGCCTGTCTTGATCTCGATGGCGTGACGCCAGGTCGACACGGGATCGGCCCATGCCTCGACGCGGAAGCCCCACAGGCCCTCCGAGTCGACCCGGACCTCGGCTTCGTAGCGATCAGCGCCCACTCCGACCTGCCGCATCCGCGTGAACGGGTTCCCGCGCCCGTCAGGACCTGACAGCGCCACATTGGCGCCGATCAGATCGTGTCCGTCACGAAATACCGTCGCGGCGACGGTGAGGGTCTCACCCTCAACCGCCCGGGACGGCCACTGCCCACAGGATACGGCGGGGCTGACGTCAGAGATGACAACCCGGCCTATCGAACGTCCGATCATCGCCGCGACCTTATCCAGGTGAACCACCCCTTGATAGTCGGCCTCTCCTGTGCCAATTGGCGCTACCCCAACGTGAACAGCGTGGGACCGCCAAGTGGGGACGCGTTGGGGATACGGAGGTACTCCGCCGGGGGAGGGGGATGTCGGCATCGGATCGAAGTCTCCACGTTGATGCGCGTTCGCAGGTGGGCCTGCTGCCGGGCGTGCACCAGCCCACCATCGGTTTCGCTCCGAGATACCCATGTCTGCCGTGCTCACGCATGGGCGGGGCGGTAGATCGCCGGCAGGAGTCGGCCGGCCCGGATGAGCCCACATGCCCGGCCGGGAACCCTGGCGCGGTCCCGTTCGTCCCGCAGAACACAGGCCCCATAACCCCACGTCGCCGTGGGCATGCGTGATCGAGTCCAGTAGGCTGCGTCGCGTTCGGTGCGGGGGGCGGCCAGGGTCCCGAAATGCAAGGACAGCCCCGATCGCAATGACAGCAGGAGGAGCAGTGGGAGTCAGCCTCAGCAAGGGCGGAAACGTTTCGCTGACCAAGGAGGCGCCCGGCCTCACGAACATCGTCGTCGGCCTCGGCTGGGATGTCCGCAGCACGACCGGCGCAGATTTCGATCTTGATGCGAGCGCGATTGCCTGCAGGTCTGACGGCAAGGTGCTGTCGGATGGCCACTTCGTCTTCTTCAACAATCTCAAGAGCCCGGACGGTGCCATCGAACACCAGGGCGACAACCTCACCGGTGAGGGAGAGGGCGACGACGAAGCGATCAATGTGGGTCTCGCCAGTCTGCCTGCGGAGATCGACAAGGTTGTGTTTCCGGTTTCGATCTATGATGCGGATTCACGCCAGCAGAACTTCGGTCAGGTCCGCAACGCGTTCATCAGGATCGTGAACGGTGCGGGAGGCGCCGAGATCGCGCGTTATGATCTCACCGAGGACGCCTCCACCGAGACTGCGATGGTCTTCGGTGAAGTGTACCGGCACGGCTCCGAGTGGAAGTTCCGGGCCGTCGGTCAGGGCTACGCGTCCGGGCTTGCCGGGATCGCCCGGGACTATGGGGTCAACGTCTGATCCTTCGGGGTCGACGTCTGATCGTCGGAGCTGACCGGATGCGGGTCGGGCCTGACAGGCGGGCCAGGAGTACCAGCGCCACCGCGACTCGCGGGGCGTGGAGCGCTGTGGTGATGTCCCGTAACCGGCGCTGGGCGCCGGTGGTGTCGGTTTGGCCGGTTACGATGCCCGGGATCGCAAGCCTGCGGCTGTGTGGGCAACACCACGATTGCGCTGTGGTCTGCCGGGTCGACGTGTAGTTGATGTGATGCCCTCGACGCTCCGGACCGGGGTCGAGGCGCGGTGGTGCTCCCGGCGCCGCGTCAGACCCGGTCCGGAGGAAGGTGCCTGTCCTCGTGCATGCCCTGCGAATCTTTGGTTGGTCGCTGGCGGTCACCGTGGTCGGTGTAGCGTTGGCCGGAGTGCTCGGCGGTCCGCAGACGGCTGCCATCGTCGCCATCCTGGCCGTGCTTGAGATAAGCCTGTCGTTCGACAACGCCGTAATCAACGCGACGATCCTGCGCAGGATGAACGAGTTCTGGCAGCGAATATTCCTGACCGTCGGCATTCTGATCGCCGTATTCGGGATGCGCCTGCTGTTCCCGATCGTCATCGTTGCGCTTACCGCTCATCTGGGCCCGCTGGAGGTCTTCGACCTCGCGCTGAACAACCCGGACGAGTACGCGACGCGGTTGCACGATGCGCATCCCGCCATTGCGGCCTTCGGTGGCATCTTCCTCTTTATGATCTTCCTGGACTTCATGTTCGATCCCGAACGTGACGTCCAGTGGCTTCGCTGGATCGAGGAGCCACTGCGCAAGGCGGGGCAGCTCGACGTGTTGTCGGTCGTGGTCGGGCTCGTCTCGCTCCTCCTCGTCGCCGAGGCGTTCTCCGGTGATGCGACCCAGCAGGTGCTGACCGCCGGTGTCGCTGGTGTCGCCACCTACCTGGGCGTGCGCGGTCTCGGTGAGTTCTTCGAGGCGCGCGGCGTGGGAGCGGACGCCGACGCCGACGAGGATGCGCTGGCGGGGGCGGCGCCCGCGGCGGGGTCGACGGGCGGGCCGAACGCACTGGTCCTGGCCTCGGGAAAGGCCGCGTTCTTCCTGTTCCTGTACCTGGAGGTGCTGGACGCGTCGTTCTCCTTCGACGGCGTGGTGGGTGCTTTCGCGATCACACAGGAGATCTTCGTCATCGCCGCCGGGCTCGGCATCGGCGCTATGTACATCCGGTCGATCACCGTCTATCTCGTCCGCAAGGGCACCCTTCAGGAGTACGTGTACCTGGAGCACGGCGCCCACTACGCCATCGGTGCGCTTGCGGTGATCCTCGCCGTCAGCATCGAGACCGAGGTTCCGGAGATCATCACGGGTCTCGTCGGTGTCGGGTTCATCGGAGTCGCCCTGATCTCCTCCCTCCTGCGCCGGAGTAGGGAGCAGCGTGCCGGCGAGGGCGGGGGAAACGGCGACGGCCCGGACGAACGGCATCGTGAGATCGCCACTGTGCGTTCATAGCAGTGGCGGAGGTTCTCGGCTGCGTGCCTGCCACCGCCACGGGGGCTTGGAACGACCGAGGACACGACTGTCCGGCTCGCGGATACGACCACCGCAAGGGAGCGGATCATGCCCATCGACTACAGCAAGCGGCCCACTGGCTCGCAGTCCAACACAGGCCCGGTGTCGCTGAACAAGCTTACTCTGACCAAGAGCGCGCCTTCGGTCTCCCTGAGCAAGCAGGGTGGCGGCGGGCGGCTGCACGTCAACCTCAACTGGAATGTCCAGGGTGCCGCGGCGTCCGCTGGTCGGGGCGGCTTTCTCAAGCGGGCGCTCAGCGGCGCACAGGGCGGGATCGACCTCGACCTCGCTTGTATGTATGAGCTTTCCGACGACCGTAAGGGGGTTGTGCAGGCGCTGGGTAACGCGTTCGGGTCCTTCGAGAGACCTCCGTACGTCCAGCTTGACGCCGACGACCGCACCGGCGCATCCGCCGGCGGGGAGAACCTGTTCGTCAACCTCGCCCATGTCACGGAGATCCGTCGCCTGCTGATCTTCGCTTTCATCTATTCCGGCGTCCCGAACTTCGACCAGGCCGGCGCGGTGGTGACACTCACTCCGGCACAGGGCGCGCCCATCGAGGTACGGCTGGACGAGCAGGCCGGTAGCGCCCGGATGTGCGCGATCGCCTTGCTGACCAACCAGGGCGGCAACGATCTCGTCGTGAACAGGGAGGTGCGTTATGTCGGCGGTCACCAGGAGCTTGACCAGACCTTCGGGTGGGGCCTGAACTGGGCTCCGGGACGCAAGTAGGCGACAGGCGGACAAAAAGGGATCGGGTAGGCGGAGGGGATGCGGTTGCGCGCGTCCGGAGGGCGGAAGCGGACGTGATCCGACCTGTGCCGCCACCTTCCGGAGATGGCGGGCCTCGTTCGATGTCCCGATCACGTCACGGGCCGGTGGCCGATGCATCACATTCGGTTCCGTCGGGTGGCGACGACGCGGACGCGGATGCGGATGCGATCGTGGATGCGGACGGCGCCGAGGGCGCCGGCCCCGGTGAGCGCGACGCCCCGGCAGCCGCGCATCCGGCGCATATGGACGGTCCCGGGCAGGACGACCTGGCTGGCCGTACCTTGGCGTCCCCGGCGGAATCGTCGGCGGCGCAGGGATCGTCATCGGCGGAGCCGGTTGTCGCCGATCTCGCCGAGCCGCCTGCCGAGCCGCCCGAGGCGCAGCCCCCTGTGGCTGACGCCGCCGTCAGCGAGACTGCTGTCAGCGGGATTACTCTCAGCGAGACCGCTGTAAGCGAGACTGCTGTCGCCATCGGCGATGCCGTTGGTGCCGCTGCCGCTGCCGCTGCCGCTGCCGGTGCCGTCGATGCCCCCGTTTTCGATGTCGCCGTGGTTACTGCCGCTGCCATGCGGCTGGACGATCTGGCCCACCGGGTCGAGGAGCTGGTCAGGCTCCGGCGTCACGACGCCGACCTGGTGGACCGCCTGCATGCCGAGAACACCCGGCTGCGGGCGGGTGAACTGACCGAGGCGATGTCGCCGTTGCTGCGGGGCCTGATGCGGTTGCACGACCAGATGACGAGCCTGGGTGCGGACGACGATCAGAGCATCGCCGGTATCCTCCGCACGCAGTTGTTGCAGGTCATGGACGTCGCCGTGGACGTCCGTCCGTACACCGCGGTTGTGGGCACGCCTTTTGACCCAGCCCGCCACGTGGGCGTGCGCCGTATCGGTACGGACGACGCCGAGCGTGATCGGACGATCGCTCGAACTGTCAGACCCGGATTCGTCCGCGGTGAGTCGATCGTGGTGCGTCCGGCCGAGGTGGAGGTCTTTCGGGCACACTAGAGGGCCGAAGGCGGCACGATCATGCTCCTTTCGTGCTCGGATCGTTGAACGGTGGCCGCTGTTTGCCGGAGAGGAACTACATGGCGCGGACAAAGGTGTTCGGGATCGACCTGGGAACGACGTACTCGTGCATCGCCCAGGTGGACGAGTACGGACGCCCTGACGTCATCCGCAACATCGAGTCGCAGCCGACCACGCCGTCGGTGGTGCTGTTCGACGAGTCGGCCGACGGCGGTGTCAGTTTCGTCGTCGGCACCCAGGCCAAGCGGCAGTCACGGATCCGCCCGGACGACGTGGCGAGCCTGATCAAGCGGCACATGGGTGAGGCGGACTGGCGGTTCGTCGTCCACGGTGAGGAGTACAGCGCTCCCGCAGTGTCCAGTCTCCTTCTCAAGGCCCTGGCCGCCGACGCGCAGCGGGTGACCGGAAGCCCGGTGACCGACGTGGTCATCACCGTTCCCGCCTACTTCGGGGACGAGGAGCGCAAGGCGACGAAACTCGCCGGGACGCTCGCCGGGCTGAACGTCGTCGACATCATCAACGAACCGACCGCCGCCGCCTTTGCCTACGGGTTCGCCCAGAACGGCGTGGCGGACACCACCGTGCTGGTCTACGACCTCGGCGGTGGCACCTTCGACACCACGGTCATCCGGCTGTCGGAGAACGCGATCACGGTCGTTGCTACTGACGGTGACCACGAGCTGGGAGGCGCCGACTGGGACGCCGAGCTGGTGCGCTTTCTCGCGCAGAAGTTCATCGAGGAGCAGCCCGACGCCGGCGATCCGCTGGACGACGTCTATGACGAGCAGGAGCTGCTGGCAGCGGCGGAGGAGGCGAAACTGGCGCTGTCGGGCCGGGACAGCGTGGACGTGCTCGTGGTCCATGCCGGCCGGCGCACGAGCGTGACCGTCGCCCGTGCCGACATCGAAGAGATCACGGCGTCGTTGCTGCAGCGCACGCTCGACCTGACCGGTTCGGTGCTTGCCCGGGCTCGGGAGCACGGGGTCGACCACGTGGACGTCTGCCTGCTCGTCGGGGGGATGAGCAAGAGCCCTGCCGTCGCCCGGAAGCTGGCCGAGAACTTCGGTCTGAGTCCGCGCCTCGTCGATCCTGATCTTGCTGTGGCCAAGGGTGCGGCGGCGTTCGGACAGAAGAAGGAACTGGAACGCTACGTCATCGACGATCTGGTCGCGCAGGGCAGACTCGCCGCGGGGGAGGGCCTGGAAGCGGCCGCACCGGCTGACGTGCAGCGGTCGGCCTCCGGGGCGGCGGGCAGCTTCGGACTGGCCGCCACCGCCGTGGTGGACCTGGTGAAAACCAAGATCACAAATGTGACCTCGCGCGGCTTCGGGATCTTTGCCGAGGACAGGGGCAAGGCGATCGCCGTGTTCCTGGCACACCGCAACGACCCGTTGCCGATCGAGGTGACGCAGACCTTCTACACGATCTCCGACGACCAGACCGAGGTCGACATCCGCGTCTTCGAACAGGGCACAAGCGCTGAGTCGCCCGTGCCGGAGGACAACAAGGTGATCGTCGAAGGCGCCATCACCGGTATCCCGGGTGGTCACCCCCGCGGCACGCCCGTCGACGTCACCTTCTTCATGCGCCCGGACCAGACCATTCTGGTTACCGCCACCCATCCCGGCGCGACAGCGCCCCTGCTCCTGCAGGTCAGGGCCGGGGTGGGCAGCGAGGCGATGCGGGACGAGGAGACGAAGAAGGTCACGCTGCTCAAGCAACGGGATTAGCCAGGCAACAGGGTTGGCACCCGGGCCCGAGGGTCCGGTGTTCGACCGGCGGGCGACGCCGGGTACGAACCGGCCGGACGGCTTACGGAACACTACCCGCAGTGAGCGCGCCGGACCCTGTCCAGTACATAACCCCGTCCAGTACATATGGTGAACGTTCCGGGCCGGTGTCCAGGACAGGCACGGGCGTCACAGGCACGGCTTTCACCTGCCCTGCGGCAGGGACGGGACGAAGGTGGGGCGTGAGCGCGGCGTTCGACGGCAGCGGTTACCGCCAGCGTGTGCTGGCGGAGCTGCACCGCCGGTCTTCGCTCGATCTCGACGACCCGTTTTTCGTCGCGGCCCTGGACCCGGATGCCGTCTACACCGACGCGCAGGTGCGCGAGCAGCTGGCCGGAGTCATGGCCTTCCTGCAACGGCAGCGGAACGCGACCCGGTACGCCTCGCTTGCCGCGACGTTGGTGCGGCGGCGGGCAGAGTGGGAGGCGCCGCTGCTGGACACCGCCACCCGCGACGAGGTCCGGGCACGGGTGCTGGCGACCCGCCGCACCGGGGACGTCGAACGGCTGGCGAAGGTGGCCCGCAATCTCGCGACCGTGCGTGGGCGTTTCGGTGGGGTGCCGCGTTCCCGGGTGGCCGGGCTTCGCCGGCTGGCGTCGGCCGACGGGGTGACTGCCGAGCAGTTCGACGCGCTTCTCGCCCGTGAGCAGGTGATCGAGGACAGCTCGGGTGACGGGGTCGAACCGCTCGCCGCGGGGGTACGGCACCAGATCCGTGACCGCCTGATCGAGCTGCGGCAGCTACGTGAGGGAGACCGGGTCGGTACCGCCTCCCTGTGGGCGCTGTTGGGTGTCCCGGCCGACTCGCCGCCGGAACGGATCCAGGCCGCCTACGAGGTTGCGCTGGAGCGCAACCAGCGGCGTCCGCATGACCGTGAGAAGACGGTGACCGCGGATCTGCTCGCGCAGGTACGCACCAGGCTGCTGGACGGGGATCCGGCCGCCTACACCGCCGGACTGGTCGCGGACGCCCGGGAGGAGATCCGGGGGCGGGTCGAGGAACACGTCGTTCTCGACGGTGAACTGGGACCGGCCGTGTTCGAGGGGCTGGTGCGGGAGGTCCTCGCGACCGGGTCGGGCCTGTCCGCGGTGCAGGCTAAGACCCTGTTGCTCGGCGTCGCCCGGGAGCTGGGCGCGGCCGTGACGACCGGCGTCTTTCTCGACTACGTGGTGTGCGCGCAATGCTGCTGTCCGGAACCGGTAGATGGCTCGCGCATCTGTCGTTACTGCGACACCGAGCTGTACACGGCGTGCCCCTCGTGCGGGCGGAAGACCGAGGCCGCCGCGGTGGCCTGCCGGTCGTGCGGGCAGAGCCTGCGCCAGGCGCGGGAGGCCGCTGACGCTGTGTCCGCCATCCGGCGGGCGTTGGACGATGGCCGTCCCCGGCACGCCGGCGAACTGCTGGCCGCTGCCCGTCCGGTGCTGGCGGTGCTCGGTGGCTCCGTCGCGCGGGCGGCCGAAGAACTCAGCGCACGGGTGGAGGCGGCGCTGGCTGCCGCGGACGCCGGGTGGCGGGCACTGGTGGAGGACCGCGAAGCCCGGTACGCGGATGCCGCCATGGACGGGGCGCGCTGGCTCGTGGCTCAGGCCCGCGACGTGCCCGGCCCGGACGGACGTGCAGCCGAGGATGTGCTTGCCGAGCTCGTCGCCCATCAGGACGTCATCCGCCGCCGGGTTGCCGCGGCTCGGGCGCTGCCTGCGGCCGACCAGGAAAACGCCTTGGCTGCGGTGCTCGCGACGGCTGCCGACAACTGCGAGGCGCTGGCGGCGCTGGCCGCGGTGCCCCTCGCACCGCCCGGGGACCTGACCGCGACCGAACAGGACGGTGCGGTGGTCCTGCGGTGGCGGGCATCCCCTTCCAGCGCCGGTCCGGTGTCCTACCGGGTGGTCCGCCTGCTCGGGGAGGCCGGCGGCCCGCCCGGGACAGCTGCGCCGGAACGCAGCCTGGGCACCACCCTGTCCACGGAGCTCTCCGATGCCGGGGTTCCGGCCGGGGTGATGGTCCGGCATCAGGTGACCGCGATCGTGGGCAGTCGGAGGTCGGTACCGGTACGCACACCCGGACTTGTGGTCATGCGGGACGTCGCCGATCTGCGTGCGGAGCAGATCGGCGACGCGGTGAAACTGTCATGGCGTCTGGACGGCCCGGTGGACGCGGTCACGATCGAGCGGACCGTGGACGAATCGTCGCCGGTACGGCTTCCGATGCGTCGGATCAGGGCGAACGCGGGTCAGTACGTCGACTCCGCCGTCCAACCAGGTGTCACCTACTGTTATCAGATCTATGTAGAGTTCCATGACGTGGACGGCGTTCCCGCGCGTACAAGCGGGTCGCGGACCACGGTGACGGTTGCAGCGCGTCCACGGGCGGACCTGCCGATCCGGCAGGACCCGCTGACCGGGGCGGACCCGCCGACCCGGCAGGACCCGCTGACCGGGGCGGACCCGCCGACCCGGCAGGACCCGCTGACCGGGGCGGACCCGCCGACCCGGCAGGACCCGCCGACCCGGCAGGACCCGCTGACCGGGGCGGACCCGCCGACCCGGCAGGACCCGCGGACACAGGAGCAGCAGACAACGGTCAGTTACACCGTGGCCCGAGCCGGCTGGCGCCGCCGCACACTGCGTGTGCAGGTCCGAGCGGACGGTATGCCGTCCGAGCTGGTGCTGATCGCGCGATCCGGGACGACTCCACCGCAGGCGCGAGGAGACGGGCAGGTACTGGCCCGGATGTCCGCTCACGCGCCGGCGCGTGAACACAGTGAGCACACGGTGGAGGTCTCTCTGGACGGTGCGCAGCTTCCGTGGGGGGTACGGCTGTTTCCGGGGTCGGACGGGATGGGGATCGTACTGCAGCATCCTCCGGACGACGCCCTCGTGGTTCGCTGAACCCGTCCGCTCTACTCTTACACATACACACCTCGCTATTACATGTTGAATAACGTGTCATCCCGAATGGATTGTGTGACGCGCTGCCGGGCAATGTGTATTCGGAGATCATATATGATGCTCGGAGTCCGGGGTCGGCGGCGGAGTGTACGCGGGGCTGAGTATGAGCGGGGCTTGAGTGCAAGCGGCTGTTCGACCTGCTCTGATGCCTTCCGCCGGGCAGTCGCCGGCTCCGCCCCGCCCGGCCGGTCACGATCTCGGTTACCGCTGCTGCGGGTATGTGAATACCGGTTGTCCGGCTGATGACAGCAAGCATGCGGGATTTCGGAACCACCGGTCGTAGAGGTAGGTTCTGGCCAGCCTGGCACCTCGCAAATGACGACGTACGACTGCCCCGATCACCGAACGGTCCGACGACAGGGGGTTCGACCGGTGCGTCACTTCGGTTTTCTGGCCGCGGACCGGGCGGACGCGCTGTTTCACCGCCTGCCCGAGGAGATCCTGCCGGCCGTGGACCGCCGGCTGGTGGCAACAGCGCTCGGGGCGACCCTTTACGCTCCGGGCACCCGCCCGACGCTTGCCGCGGACGTCCGCCGCCAGGTGTCCGCCGGGGTGACGTCGATGGTGCTCTGCCTCGAGGACGCCATCGCCGACCACGAGGTCCCCGCGGCCGAGGCGAACATCGTTGCCGCACTGCGTGATCTGGGTGAGAATCCGCCGGCCACCGCGGGCGGACCGCCGCTGCTGTTCGTCCGGGTTCGCGACACCGATCAGATATCGCGCGTCACCGCGCAGCTTGACGCCAGCTCGTCGGCGATGCTCGGCGGTTTCGTGCTGCCCAAGTTCGATCCCGAGGGTGGAGTGGCGGCGCTGGCCGCGGTCGTGCGGGCCTCCGACCGGCTCGGCCGGCTGCTGTGGGCAATGCCCGTGCTGGAAAGCCCTCAGGTCATCTTTCGCGAGACCCGGGTGCAGACACTGCTCGGAGTGCGCGACCTTGTCGACAAGAACAGTGACATCGTGCTTGCCGTGCGTATCGGCGCAACTGATCTCTGTGGTCTGTTCGGACTGCGCCGTGACCGCGACCTGACCATCTATGACATCGCGGTGGTGCGGGACTGTATCGCCGACATCGTCAACGTGTGTGGCCGTAGTGGGGAGCACGTGGTGAGCGGGCCCGTCTGGGAATATTTCGCGCAGCCGGAGCGGCTTTTTGTCAGCTCCCTGCGGGTCACGCCGTTCGAGGAGGCGGACCTCGTCGACGACAGTGCGGACGGCGCGCGGATGCGGTCACGGCTTGTCTCCGCCGATCTCGACCGGCTTATCCGCGAAGTCGTGCTCGACAAGGCCAACGGGTTACTCGGCAAAACAGTGATCCACCCCAGTCACGTTCCTGCCGTACACGCTCTGCATGTAGCCACTCATGAGGAGTACACGGACGCGATGACGATTCTCGCGGACAATGTCGGCGGAGTGCGCCCGAGCCACTACGCGAACAAGATGAACGAGCTGCGGCCCCATCGGACCTGGGCCGAGGGTGTGTTGCGGAGGGCTCGGGCCTTCGGTGTCCTGCGTGAGGGGCATACGTTCGTCGACGTTCTGGCGGCGACCGGCGCCCTGTGACGGACCGAGCCCGGACAGGGCCTGTTGGACGAGTGGCAACGCTGGTAAATCCTGGCAGGGCGGAGGTCGTGTGAGCCTGGTGGATGCTGTCGCAGCGTCGTCGAGCGGTCCGGGGTGGCTCTGGAACGAGCTGGGGCTTGACGTTCGTGTCCGGACCGACGTGGTCGGCAAGGGTCTGGACGCGTTGGTGGGCCTTGCGTTGCGACGCAACCCAAGGCGGGCTCACCTGCTGGTCAGCCGCGTTCTCGGCAAGCATCTGCCGGTACGTCCGGCGGAGTCGCTCGCGGCCGGTCACCTGCTGGCCGCGCAGGTCCGCGCCAGCTGGCAGACGTTCGGGGGTGATCCCGCGACGTCGGCACCGTTGGTGCTCGGCTACTGCGAGACCGCCACATCACTCGGGCACAGTGTGGCCGACGGCCTCGCCGGCTGTGACTACCTGCACACCACACGCCGGATCGTCCCCGGCGCAACCACGTTGCTGGACTTCGACGAGGCGCATTCGCATGCCACGTTCCACTGGTTGATGCCGCGCGATCCCGAGCTGGTGCGGGCACCCCGACCACTGGTGCTCGTCGACGACGAGCTGTCCACCGGCCGGACCGCTCTGGGCACGATCCGCGCGCTGCACGCTTTCGCGGCCCGGCCGTCGTACACGGTGGCCACGCTTTTCGATGCCCGGCCGGCGGCGTCCCGCCGTGCCTTCGACGAGCTCGAGGACCGTCTCGGCGTGCCCGTGCGGGTGGTGTCGCTGCTGTCCGGGGAGCTGGTGATCCCGGACGACGTGACCGTGCGCGCCGAGCGGGTGAGGGCCCGGTACGGCGGCGGCGCTGACGGTAGTTCGACGCAGTCGCCTACAGAGCTCAATTCGGTATGTTACGTGACATCCAAGTGGCCTGAGGAGCTGCCGGACGGCGCCCGTCATGGCTGGTCACAATCGGACCGGACCTTGCTCGATGAGGTGGCGCCGCTGGTCGCCAAGGATGTGGCTGCGGTGTTGAACGAGCCATCGGGCCGCATTCTCGTGCTCGGCACCGAGGAACTGATGTACGCACCGTTGCGTATCGGTGATGCACTCGACGAGATCGTCTCCGGCGAGGTCGTTTACCACTCGACGACCCGTTCGCCGGTCCACCCGATCGACGCTGAGGGCTACGCGATCCGCTGTGCGTGGACCTTTCCGGCGCCTGACGATCCCGGCCGGGTCAGCCATGTCTACAACGTCCGGCCCGGCCTGTACGACGACATCGTCGTGGTGGTCGACTCGGCCGCGAACGGCGGGGCCGCCACCGGGGTGGCCGGCGTGAACGTGTCGGGGGTGGTCGACGTGTCGGGGATGGTCGGGGTGCTGCGCCGATGTGCGCCGGTCACGGTGGTCACGATCCCGACGCGAGGGCCGGCCGGACGTCCGCTGACCCCGCCGATCGGCCTTACCGGGGGTGCGCGTTGAGCGGGAGTGCGGTGACACCGATCATTCCGGGAACGGTGGGTTCGGGTTCCTACGACCCGGCGGACGTCACCTTTCTGCTGAAGGATCTCAGCGACATCCCGTTGGAACGCCCCACCGAGGACCGTGAGGAGGATTTTTCCAAGGGCCACCACTACTCCGAGGACCTGCCGGTCGAGTACGAACCGTCGGAGGCCTATCTCGCACTGTTCGAGAACGCTCTTGCCCGCTCGGCGGTACGGGTTGCCACCGCGGTCGGCATAGCCACCGAGCTCGTGCTCGCGACCAGGCAGAAGCCGGTGATCGTGTCGCTCGCGCGAGCCGGCACGCCCGCCGGCATCCTCATGCGGCGCTGGGCCCGCTGGAGGCACGGACTCGACCTGCCGCACTACTCGGTCTCCATCATCAAGGACCGGGGGCTCGACGAGAACGCGATGCGCTGGATTCTTGCCCGTCACGACCGGCGGACGCTGCAGTTCGTCGACGGCTGGACGGGCAAGGGCGCCATTCTCAAGGTGCTCGAAGCCGCTTCCCACGGCCTCGGGGTGGACGCGTCCATGGCGGTCATGTCCGACCCGGGCCACTGCACGCCCCTGTACGGGACGCGGGATGACTTCCTGATCCCGCACAGCTGTCTGAACTCCACGGTCAGCGGTCTGGTGAGTCGGACCGTGCTGAACCGGTCGCTGATCGGCCCGGCCGACTTCCACGGGGCGAAGTACTACCGGCATCTTGCTGATCGAGACTATTCCCGGCGTTATGTCGAAACCGTTGTCGAGGCATTTTCCGCCGCGTCGGGCGCGGTCGCGGACGGCATCTCGCGGACGGAGGACCGTACCCCGACCTGGGCCGGGTGGCAGGCGGTCGAGACGTTGGCGAAGGAGTACGGGATCGGCAACATAGGTCTGGTCAAGCCCGGGGTCGGCGAGACCACCAGGGTGCTGTTGCGGCGGGTGCCTTGGAAGGTCGTTGTCGCACCCGACCGGCTGGCGGAGCTGCCTCATGTCCTGTCACTGTGCGAGGCCAAGGGAGTACCCGTCGAGGAAAGGGTTGATCTGCCGTACTCATGTGTCGGGATCATCAAACCGCTCGACGGCGCATCCGACCGCGCGTTGTTCAACGTGCCATCGTGACGAGGCGCGCCGTCACGGTGAGCAGAGGTGGCCACGGGCTGGTCTGTCGATTCCAGGTCGTCCGGTGTTTCCAGGCCGCCCAGTATCTCCATGATCATATTTTTCCGCCGGATCGGTCCGCGGGCGCTGATAGTAGTATGTAACTCGCCGACCGTGACCAGGCGCTGCTGGACGGCGGCAACGACGATGTCGTATACGGCTTCCGGCCGCTGCGCCCAGTTGGCCATGTCCACAACGGATCGAGCGAGCCGGGTCCGGGGTGGACGCAGGTGTGGATATATGTCGCTGGAGTTCAGACGGGTGCTGTGGTGAATGACGACACCCGGCCGTGGGCCAGGTTGTCGTCCGGCGGGCACGACAACGGTGATGCGTTCGTCGTCAAATCCACGCAGGCCCCCCATGGCGGCCGCGGAGGCACCGCCGAGAACGGCATGCGGTCCGATGGATTCGACTGCGCACCACAGGAGCTGGATGCGGGTGGGTGGTTCCGGGTGGGTCACGAGCGCACCCGGCATGGGAAGCTGCCATCGCCCGGTTTTCAGCCGCCATCGAATTGTTGAGCGGCTCATGCCGGCGGCGAGGGCGGTGCGGACGGCGATAACGCCGCACTGGCTGTCAGCGGTCTTCTGCCAGGAGTACTGGCCGGGGTCCGGGGCCATGCCTGTGAGCTTTGCAGGCGCGCCCGGTCGGGTGAAACGGCATGCGGCGACCTATGGACAACCGCTGCCCACCCGGGCCGGGTGTGGACAGCCAGGCGCCGCTGCCGGAACCGTCCGGTGCCTGTACACGGACAACCCATGCGATTGCGTGGCATGTCAGCCCGCCCCTGGCATACAGTCGGGGCATCAACGCGTGGACGTCCCTGCCATCCCCGGCCGCAGCCCTGCCGGGTCCGCGCTGGGTCGTCGCCTGTGACCTCGACCAGACGCTGATCTACAGCAGGCGCTCCTTCCGGCTTCCGTCCGGCGCTGACGAACCCGACCTGGTCACGGTGGAGCGCATCGATGGCGAACCCGCCGCGTTCTGCACCACCGGGGCTGCCGAGCTGATCGTGAAGCTGCATGCGACAGCGACCCTCGTCCCGGTTACCACCCGTACCCGGGCACAATACGAACGGGTCGATCTCGGTGTGCGCCCCCAGTATGCGATCACGACCAACGGCGGTCATCTGCTGCTCGACGGCCGGCCGGACGAGGACTGGGCGGCCGCAGTCCGGGGCCGGATCGCCGCGCATGCCTGCCCGCTCGCTGACGTGCGGGCCGCAGCACAGCGTCTCGCGGCCGACGGATGGGTCCGGGTGAGCCGTGTCGCCGACGACCTCTTCGTCTACCTCGTCGCCTACGAACGTGCCGGCATCCCCGACCTGTCCGGCCTCGCGGCGGGCCTGGCAGCCGACGGGTGGGCCCTGTCCGTCCAGGGGCGCAAGGTCTACCTGGTACCGGCCGTGCTGACCAAGGAGGCGGCACTGGCCGAGGTGATGCGCCGGATCGGGCACGCGCGGCTTGCCGCCGCCGGGGATTCGCTGCTGGACGCGGGCATGCTCGCCGGCGCGGACCTCGCCGTCCGTCCCGCCCACGGCGAGTTGGACGATCATCGTTGGACGAACCCCAACCTGCGGGTCACCAGTGCTTCGGGTCTGCACGGGGGACAGGAGCTCCTGGAGATCATCGCAGGTGAACTCTCCGCCGCGAGGCCTTGTCCCGGTATATGAGCTTCAGCGGGTCAAAGGTGGCGCGATCATGTTTTTCTCGCGCTCGAGGTCCGGAAGCCGATCGGGGAGGTCCGGCAGAGCAATAGCTCCCGGGTCGCTGCCGGGGCTGTCCGGCTCGTGGCGTCCGGGCACATGCCTCGTCCCGTTGTCGCCGGTCGCTCTTGGTCTAATTCGGGTACAGTACGGTACTGTTTTGGAAGATGGCCGGCGGCGGGAGGGAGGCCACGACTTTGATGGTTTCGACGTCCTTGGACGGCGCTGTGCGTGGGCGCCCTCGGGATGACGCACGTGAGCAGGCCATCCTGCACGCGGCTCTCGAACTGCTCACCGAGGTCGGTTACGAGCGCATGAGCATGGTTGCCGTGGCGGCCCGGGCGCGGGCGAGCAAAGCGACGATCTACCGGCGGTGGGCGGGCAAGGATGAACTCGTCGTCGAGGCGATCCGTCGCCAGGCAGTCGACGACATCGTCTGCGTGGATACCGGGAATCTGCGCGGCGACCTGGTCGGCATCATCCGCCAGAAGGTCAAGCGCCTGTCCGAAGGCGGTGCCGCCCTGATGGCCGGCGTCGTACTGGCCATGCGCGAGTCCGTGGCCCTGGCGGCGGCACTGCGGGCCCAGATGATCGAGGATGGGCGTGGCATCGCCGCCCTCATCGTGCAACGGGCCTTCGACCGGGGCGAACCATGCTCGCCGACGGCTGCCGACGTCTTCAACGAGCTGGCTCCCGCGATGATCTTCTCCCGGCTGCTGATCACCGGCGAAGCCCTGGACGACGCATTCATCCAACACATGGTCGACGACATCCTGCTGCCACTGATGACATCGGCTACTGATGCTCCCTGGGATCTCCGACGCTCCGGCGGCACGACAGGAACATGATCGATCTGTTTTTAACCTATCTATCGGTATCCCGGAGGTTTCGGCCTCCGGCAGCGCGAAAGAAACATCATCGCGCCGCCTTTGGCCTTCCAGTCGACGCCGCTGCCCCTGTCGCGTCCCACGTCGCCGTATGTCCTGAGGCATAACCTCCTCCCCGTATTCCGGCCTGGCCGGTCAAGGAGCAGCCGTGACAACGACTACCGAACATGTGCCGCACGGCGTCGGCGTGGAGCCGGAGGGGCCTGATCCCCGCCGCTGGTTGGCGCTTGGCATCATTGCCGTCGCGCAGCTGATGGTTGTGCTCGACGCGTCCATCGTGAACATCGCCTTACCGCATGCCCAGGCCGACCTGCACATCTCCACGGCCGACCGGCAGTGGGTCATCACCGCGTACACGCTGGCGTTCGGCGGCCTGTTGCTGCTCGGCGGCCGGATCGCCGACTTCGCCGGGCGCAAGCGCGCCTTTGTGGGCGGTCTGCTGGGCTTTGCCGTGGCCTCCGCGCTCGGCGGTGCCGCGCCCAACGCCGGCCTTCTGTTCGCCGCCCGTGCGTTGCAGGGAGTGTTCGCAGCGGTGCTCGCACCGGCTTCGCTCTCCCTGGTCACGGTGACGTTCACCGAGAGCAAGGAGCGCGCCCGCGCGTTCGGCGTCTACGGTGCGATCTCCGGCGGTGGCGCCGCGATCGGGCTCATCGTCGGCGGCCTGCTCACGGAATTCACCTCCTGGCGCTGGTGCCTGCTGGTCAACGTCCCGATCGCGCTGATCGCCGCCGCGGCGGCCCTGCCGATCGTGCGGGAGAGCAAGGCAGCGGGACACACCAGGTACGACATCCCGGGCGTGGTCGCCGTCACCGCCGGACTCGTCCTGCTGGTCTACGGTTTCACCAAGGCTGCGGAGGACGGCTGGAGCGCGAGTGTCACGCTCGGGTTCCTCGCGACCGCCGTGGCACTGCTCGTCGCATTCGTCGTCATCGAGATCCGCAGTGCGGCACCGCTGCTCCCGCTGCGCGTTCCCCTGGAACGCAACCGCGGTGCCTCCTACCTGTCGTCACTGCTCATCGGCGCCGGCCTGTTCGCCATGTTCCTGTTCCTCACCTACTACTTCCAGGCCAGCCTCGGGTACAGCGCACTGCGAACGGGATTCGCCTTCCTGCCCTTCAGCGCCGGCATCATCGTGTCGGCCGGGGTCGCCAGCCAGCTCCTGCCACGCACCGGTCCGAAGATTCTGATGGCTTCCGGAAGCCTGTTGACCACAGGCGGCATGCTCCTGCTGATCCGGATCGGGCTCGACACCGGTTATGCCAGCCACGTTCTGCCCGCCGAGGTGCTTATGAGTGTCGGGATGGGGCTGGTGTTCGTCCCGCTGGCGAGCACCGCGCTGATCGGTGTCGAGTCCCACGACGCAGGTGTTGCCAGCGCCCTGGTCAACACCACCCAGCAGGTTGGTGGATCGCTGGGTACGGCGCTGCTCAACACGGTTTTCGCCACCGCGGTGACGAGTTACGTCGCCGATCACGACGCCGGCCCGGCCAGCCAGGCCCAGGCGTTGATCTCCGGCTACACGACCGCGTTCGCCTGGAGTGCGATAATACTTTTCGTTGCATTTGTAGTGATCGTCGTCCTGCTCCGGGCCGGCAGGGACGAGGTGCCCACCGACGGGGTGCCGGTTCACGCCGGGTAGCGGGCAGGCCTGCCGTCCGGAAAGTGCCGGGACACTGAACGCTGTATGTGGCCTGCACTTCGTGATACACCCATGCGGACGAGATGGCATCGGTCCTGGAGGGGCAAAGGCGGCGCGATCATGTTCTTTCCGCGCTGCCGGACACCGCCCCTGGATCATTAGGAGGGCATGTGACCAGCACGGCGGACGGCACTGGTCTCGACGCTGCCGGTACAGGCATTGCCGGTACGGACATTGCCGGTACCGATGACGTCGGCCTGGAACACGAGCTTGAGCGGATGCTGGCGGTGGACCGGTTCGATCCGCCGGCCGATTTCGTCCCCCGCTGGTTCCACGCCTCCGACGCCGCTTCGGCGGCCGCCGATCCGGTGGCTTTCTGGGCGGAGAAGGCCCGTACCCTGCTGGACTGGGACACGCCGTTCACGACCGTGCTGGACGACGAGAACCCGCCGTTTTTCCGCTGGTTCACCGATGGTCGGCTCAACGTCTCGGCGAACTGCCTGGACCGGCATGTGGCCGCGGGCCGCGGGGACAAGGTGGCCTTTCACTGGGTCGGCGAGGAAGGCGAGCGCCGCTCGCTGACCTACTCCGATCTGCTGGCCGAGACGCAGCGGCTGGCCAACGGGCTCAAGGGGCTGGGGGTCGGCAAGGGCGACGTCGTGGGGATCTTCCTTCCGATGATTCCCGAGGTCGCGGTGGCCATGCTGGCCTGCGCCCGGATCGGCGCGGTGCACAACGTCGTCTTCGGCGGCTTCGCCCCGTCCGCCGTGCGGGAGCGGATGGAGGTCTCCGACGCCAAGGTGCTGATCACTGTGGACGGCGCCCGGCGCAAGGGCCGCACCGCCGCGGTCAAGGAGGCCGTGGACGCGGAACTGGGCGATCTGAAGACCCTTGAGCGCATCGTGGTGGTCCGGTCCACCGGGGTTGCGGCGCCGATGTTGGAAGGCCGGGACGTCTGGTACCACGAGCTGTGCGAGCAGGCCGACCCGGTGTGCCCGCCCGAGCCGCTGGACGCCGAGCATCCGCTGTTCATCCTGTACAGCTCCGGTTCCACGGCCAAGCCCAAGGGCATCCTGCACACGACCGGGGGGTACCTGACCGGGGCGACGTACACCCACCGGCTGGTCTTCGACCTTGATCCCTCGTCCGACGTCTACTGGTGTTCGGCGGACGTCGGCTGGATCACCGGCCACTCCTACATCGTCTACGGGCCGCTTTCCAACGGCGCGACCAGCGTGATGTTCGAAGGCGCCCCGGACTATCCCGACCGGGACATCTGGTGGAAGATCGTCGAAGAGTTCAAGGTCACGATTTTCTACACCGCTCCGACCGCCATCCGCACCTGCATCAAGTGGGGTCCGCAGTACCCGGGTCGGCATGATCTGTCCTCGCTGCGGCTGCTCGGCACGGTGGGTGAACCGATCAATCCCAAGGCGTGGCTGTGGTATCACAAGGTCATCGGCGGTGGCCGCTGCCCCATCGTCGACACCTGGTGGCAGACCGAGACCGGTGCGATCATGATCTCGCCAGTGCCGGGCGTGACGTCGACCAAGCCGGGTTCGGCCACCACCCCACTGCCGGGGATCTTCCCCGCGCTGGTGTCCGAGGACGGAGAGCCCCTCACCGAGGGCACCGGCATCCTGGTGATCACCAAGCCGTGGCCGTCCATGCTGCGCACCCTCTACCGGGACGACGAGCGGTTCGTGCAGACGTACTTCTCCCGGTTCGGTCCGAACGTGTACGTCGTCGGTGACGCCGCCAGACTGGACGCCGACGGCTACTTCTGGATCATCGGCCGGATCGACGACGTGATCAACGTGTCGGGGCACCGCCTGTCGACCGCCGAGGTCGAGTCGGCGATCGTCGCGCACGAGGCGGTAGCGGAGGCGGCGGTCGTCGCCCAGTCCGACGAGCAGACCGGCCAGGCCATCGTGGCCTTTGTGACGCTTACCGGGGACCGTGTCGGTGACGACGCCACGGTCGCCGAGCTGCGCGAGCACGTCGCCACGCGAATCGGCAAGCTCGCCCGTCCCAAGCGGGTGATCTGGGCGGACGATCTGCCCAAGACACGGTCCGGGAAAATCATGAGGCGGTTGCTGCGTGACATCGCCGAGGGGCGCGCGCTCGGTGACGTCACGACGCTGCGGGATCCGAGCGTGATGGCTGTTCTGGCACACAAGATCGTCGAATCCGACCCGGACGAATGACGGTTCGATGATCGTTGAGGCCGGGTCCCGGCCGGATCGCTGTCCTGCGATCCCAAGCCCCGGGTGGGAAGGGCCCGTTCGAGCTGTCTAGGCTGACCATTTCGTGAGAGCCCTTCGACGCTTCACCGTCCGCGCGCAGCTTCCCGAGCAGCTTCACCCGCTCGGCGAGCTTGTCCTCAATCTTCGCTGGTCGTGGCACCCGGAGACGCTGGATCTCTTCGAGTCCGTCGATCCCGAGCTGTGGCGCACCTGCAAGGGGGATCCGGTGCGCCTTCTCGGCGCGGTCGACCATGAGCGCCTCGAGAGCCTCGCAGCCGACCGCCGCTTTGTCCGCCGTCTCGGCGACGCCGCCGACGACCTGCATGAATATCTGACCGCGCCACGCTGGTACCAGTCGCTGTCCGACGGCCCGCGCGCGATCGCCTACTTCTCGCCGGAGTTCGGCATCACCGAGGTGCTGCCGCAGTACTCCGGCGGGCTCGGCATCCTCGCCGGCGATCATCTCAAGACCGCCAGTGACCTGGGTGTGCCGATCGTGGGGGTGGGACTGCTCTACCGGGCCGGTTACTTCGTCCAGTCGCTGTCCCGCGACGGCTGGCAGCAGGAACGCTACCCCGGCATCGACCCACACGGTCTGCCGCTGACCCAGCTCACCGACGCCTCCGGCGAGCCCGTGAAGATCACCCTCGGGCTTCCCGACGGGCACACCCTGCACGCACAGATCTGGAAGGCGCAGGTCGGGCGGGTGCCGCTGCTCCTGCTCGACTCCGACGTCGAGGACAACCAGCCGGCCGAGCGGGGCGTGACCGACCGGCTCTACGGCGGTGGCACGGACCATCGCCTGCTGCAGGAGATGCTGCTGGGTATCGGCGGGGTCCGGGCGCTGCGTGCCTACTCGGCGGTTTCCGGCGCCCCGGCGCCGGAGGTGTTCCACACCAACGAGGGCCACGCCGGTTTCCTCGGTCTGGAGCGCATCCGGGAGCTGACAGCTACCGGCCTGAGCTTCGACGAGGCGTTGGAGGCGACCCGGGCCGGGACGCTGTTCACCACCCACACCCCGGTACCGGCCGGGATCGACCGGTTTCCCAGGGATCTGGTGGCCCGTCACTTCGGCGCGGACAACGTCTGGCCCGGCGTGCCCGTCGAGCGGGTGCTGGAACTCGGCGCCGAGTCCGACCCGAACGTCTTCAACATGGCTCATATGGGTCTTCGGCTGGCCCAGCGGTCCAACGGGGTCAGCAAGCTCCACGGGATCGTCAGCCGCGAGATGTTCGCGGGTCTGTGGTCGGGGTTCGACCCGGAGGAGGTCGCGATCGGATCAGTCACGAACGGTGTTCATGCGGCTACCTGGGTGTCCCGGAACGTGATCGAACTGGCTGACCGGGAGCTCGGTCCGTCCCCCCTCGACGACGGGGGCGAGGGGTTCACGAAGATCGCCCGAGTGTCCGACGAGGCGATCTGGGCGACCCGCCGCGAGCTGCGTGAACGCCTTGTGGCCGAGGTCCGCCGCCGGCTGCGGGCGTCCTGGCTGCAGCGCGGTGCCGCTCCCGGTGAGCTGGACTGGGTCGACGGCGTGTTCGACCCGGGCATCCTCACGATAGGGTTCGCCCGCCGGGTTCCCTCCTACAAGCGGCTTACCCTGATGCTGCGTGACCCCGAACGGCTGACCCGGCTGCTGCTGCACCCCCAGCGTCCGATCCAGATGGTCATCGCTGGCAAGGCGCACCCGGCCGACGACGGCGGCAAGCAGCTCGTCCAGCAGATCGTGCAGTTCTCCGACGCCCCCGAGGTCCGCCACCGCATCGTCTTCCTACCGGACTACGACATCGGCATGGCGCGCTTCCTCTACTCCGGATCGGACGTGTGGCTGAACAACCCGCTGCGCCCGCTGGAGGCGTGCGGTACGTCGGGGATGAAGGCCGCGCTCAACGGCTGTCTCAACCTGTCCATCCGGGACGGCTGGTGGGACGAGATGTTCGACGGCCAGAACGGCTGGGCGATCCCCACCGCGGACGGTGTGGAGGACCCCGACCGTCGCGACGACCTCGAGTCGGCCGCCTTGTACGACCTGCTGGAGAACACGGTCACCACGCGCTTCTACGACGTCGCCGGTGCGGGTGCGCCCCCACGCCACTGGACGTCGATGGTCAAGCACACCCTGTCAACCCTCGGGCCGCAGGTGCTCGCCACCCGGATGGTGCGCGAGTACGTCGAGCGCTACTACATCCCCGCCTGCGCCTCGGCGCGGACAGCCTCGGCGGACACCGCGCGCGGGGCCCGGGACCTGGCGGCGTGGAAGGACCGGGTCCGGGCGGCCTGGCCCGGTGTCCGGGTGCTCAACGTCGACTCGGCCGGTCTCGGTGACACTCCTCAGGTGGGCCAGTCCCTGGTGGTACGGGCCACGGTCGAACTCGGTGGCCTGGACCTGGCCGACGTGGAGGTCCAGGCGTCCTACGGCCGGATCGACGAGGCCGACCGGCTGCTGGGCCCGTCCACCCTGCCGCTTGCCCACGTCGGCGCCGGCGAGGGCGGTGGCCTGCGCTTCGAGGGCACCATCCCGTTGCGACGGACGGGGGCCTTCGGCTACACCGTCCGGGTGCTGCCGCGGCACCGCCTGATCGCCTCACCGGCGGAGCTCGGCCTGGTGGCGAATCCCGATTGAACGATTCCGCCCAGCGGGGTCGGCGAGCGGGCCGGCGTGGTCATGCCGGCCCGCTCGTCCGCCCGCCCGCCCGCTGCGTTCCTCTGGACTCTCTGCTTGCGCGTTGTGCCCCGCGGAACATGCCAACGATTCGACAAACATGCTAATTTCAAGATCGATTATTATGTTTGTCGACGATGTGTGATCATCCTGTGGTGCGGAAGAGGAGGACGGCGCGGCCGGCGACGTGCAGTTCCTGGCCGGCGTGGGTGATCCGCAATGGGGTGTCGAGGGTGCCGGGGAAGCCGGCGAGATCCTCCGCGCTGGTGTCGAGCAGCAACGCGTAGGTGGCCGCCCACGGTTGGCCCGGCAGGACGATGGTCACCGGGCGGGTATCCGGATGCAGGACGAGCAGGAAGCTGTCGCCGGTGACCGTGGCGCCGTCCGGTGCGTACCAGCCCAGGGCCGTCCCGGAAAGGTGCGCGACGACCGTGCGGACCAGTGGGGAGTTCCAGTCCGTGTCCGACATGACCACGCCGTCCGTGCGGAACCAGGTGATGTCCGCGGGTTCCTCGACGCTTGAGGGGCCGCCGTGGAAGAACGTCTGCCGGCACAATGCCGGGGACCGGCGCCGCAGGGCGACCAGACCGCTCACCAGCGGCAGCAGCATCGGGTCGTTCCCGGCAGGGTCGACCGTAGTGGGGCCGCCCGCGGGGTCGACCGAGGCAGGGTCGGCCGAGGGCGCCGGGCCGGCCGTGGGGACGCCGTCGTCGGGCGCACGGGTGATACGCGTGGGCCAGTGCAGCCACGAGGTGGCGTTGTCCTGGCAGTAGGCGTTGTTGTTGCCGTCCTGTGAACGACCGAACTCGTCCCCGGCGAGCAGCATCGGTACCCCCGCCGACAGCAGCAGGGTCGCCAGCAGCGCGCGGCGGACGAGCCGCCGGCAGGCCAGCACGTGCGGATCGTCGCTTGGGCCTTCCACCCCGCAGTTCGTCGAGTTGCTGTGGTCGTCGCCGTCGCGATTGCCCTCGCCGTTGGCCTCGTTGTGCTTGTTCTCGTAGGAGACGAGGTCGGCGAGGGTGAAGCCGTCGTGCGCGGTCACGAAGTTCACCGACGCCCACGGCCGGCGGCCCGAATGGTGGTACAGATCACTCGATCCGGTGATCCGGTAGCCCAGATCGGCCACCGTGGACGCGCTGTACGTCCATGCCGCGCGGACGGTGTCCCGGTAACGGCCGTTCCATTCCGCCCACGGCGCCGGGAACGCGCCCACCTGGTAACCGCCCCAGCCGACGTCCCATGGCTCGGCGATGAGCTTGACGGTGGACAGCAGCGGGTCGGCGTGGATGGCGGCCAGCAGCGGTGCCGTCGGGTCGAATCCGTCGGGGTTGCGCGCGAGCGCGGTCGCCAGGTCGAACCGGTATCCGTCCACACCCATCTCGGTGACCCAGTAGCGCAGGGAGTCCATAATCAACTTCACTACGTGAGGGGAGGACGTGTTCAGCGTGTTGCCGCAGCCGGTTACGTCCCAGTAGCGACGTGGGTCGCTCGGCTCCACCCGGTAGTAGGTCGTGTTGTCCAACCCGCGCAGCGACAGAGTCGGGCCGCCTTCGCTGCCTTCGGCGGTGTGGTTGAACACCACGTCGAGAATGACCTCTATACCGGCCGCGTGTAACGCGCCCACCATCGCCCGGAACTCGGCCACCGGGTTGTCAGTGGCCGCGTAGCCCGGATGCGGCGCGAAGAAGCCCACGGTGTTGTAACCCCAGTAGTTGGACAGGCCGCGCTGGGACAGTGCCGGTTCGGAGACGTGCGCATGGACCGGAAGCAGCTCCACCGCGGTGACGCCGAGCGTCCGCAGGTGCTCGATGACCGCCGGGTGGGCCAGGCCCGCGTAGGTGCCGCGCTGTACGGGCGGGACGTCCGGGTGCGTCCGGGTGAAGCCCTTCACGTGCAGCTCGTAGATGACCGTCTCGGGCCAGGGAATGCCTGGGCGTTCCCCGGTCGGGCTGTGACGGCCGTCGATCACCACGCACGTCGGGACGAAGGGCACGGAATCATGTCCGTCGGAACCTGCCGGGTACGGGTCGGTCTCGTCGAAACCGCAGATCGCGGGATGCGGCACAAGGGCGCCGGTCAGCATCCGTGCGTAGGGGTCGACGAGAAGCTTGGCCGGGTTGTAACGCAGGCCGCGTTCGGGGGCGTAGGGCCCATGCGCCCGCAGCCCGTAACGCTGTCCCGGCCCGACCCCGAGCAGGTAACCGTGCCAGACCCCACCATCACGTTCGGGCAGCCGGTAGCGGTTCTCCCGGCCCCGGGCGTCGAACAGGCAGATCTCGACCGCGTCCGCGTTCGGGGCCGCCACCGCGACGTTCACACCTGACCCGTCCCAGTGGACCCCCAGCGGTTCGGGTGACCCGGACAGCACGCGGCCGAGCCGATCGACGTCGGACTGGCCGATGCCGGACTGATCCGTATTGCCGTGAACGCGGGGCGGTGTCGTCACCTCCGTGACGGTAGCTGCAGCATGTTACCGTCGCTCGGTTACGGTTACCGCCGTCCGATTACCACCGCCCGCGGACGGACGGACGGATGGCGGGCAGGCGAATGGTGCCGTGATCATCGAAAGTGTCACGGTCGCCGAAAGGTGCCGGGAACGTAATCGCCACGTATCCGATGAAGATCGAGTCGTCAGGGCTTAGGCTCCCTTAATCAGGAGCGCAGCCGGGGCGTCAGAGGCCCGGCATACGTGCCAGTGGATGACAGCCGGCCAAGGTGGTGCAACGGCGTGCTGTGCGCCACCGGAAGCTGCAAATGATCGAGGAGGTCGGTCGGTGGCGGTCGTGCAGTTCGACGTCGACAACGGTATTGGCACGATCAGGTTGGATCGGCCCCCGATGAACGTCATCGACAGTCAGGTCACCGGCGAGCTGCGCGCGGCAGCGGGTGAGGCAACAGCGCGGACGGACGTGCGGGCGGTCGTCATCTACGGTGGTCCGAAGGTGTTCGCGGCCGGAGCCGACGTCAAGGAGATGGCTCCGATGGGCCACGCGGAGATCCTGGCGTGGGTGAGCGATCTCACCACCACGTTCGAGGAGCTGGCCCGTATCCCGAAGCCCGTGGTGGCCGCGGTGACCGGCTACGCCCTCGGCGGTGGCCTGGAGCTTGCCCTGTGCGCCGACTTCCGGGTCTTCGGGGACAACGTCAAGGTGGGGCTGCCCGAGATCCTGCTCGGCATCATCCCGGGTGCGGGCGGGACGCAGCGGCTGCCACGGCTGATCGGGGCGGCGAAGGCCAAAGACCTGGTCTTCACCGGTCGTCAGGTGCGTGCTGCCGAGGCGAAGGAGATCGGTCTTGCCGACCGGGTGGTCGCCCCCGACGACGTCTACACCGAGGCGCGCAGTCTTGCCGGCCGGTTCGTCGACGGGCCGGCGGTTGCGCTGCGGGCGGCCAAGAGGGCGATCGACGACGGTCTGTCCGGTGGGCTCTCGGAAGGACTGCGGTTGGAGACGGCGATATTCACCGGGCTGTTCGGAACACAGGACCAGCGCATCGGCATGGAGTCCTTCCTCGAGCGCGGCCCTGGCAAGGCTGATTTCGTCGGTCGCTGAACACCATGGACGCAGGTCAGACGGACGGGACAGGTCAGACACGCGAGGCAGGCGGACCGTCGGCGTCCGTCATCCAGGCGGCGTGGGACGATCCCAAACAGGCGAATATCATCTATCACGACGCCGAAGCCGACTCCTATGACGACAAGTGGTCGATCTCGTTCGACGACCGCTGCATCGACTACGCCCGGGACAGGTTCGTCACCATTGCCGGGACCACCGGCTGGCCCTATCCGAGCGCTCTCGAGATTGGTGCGGGGACCGGGTTCTTCCTGCTCAACCTGGTGCAGGCAGGGGTGGTGGCCCGCGAAGGAGCGCATGTCAGCGACATCAGCCCCCGCATGGTCACCACCGCCACCCGCAACGCCGCGAGCCTGGGTCTGACCGTGGCGGGCCGGGTCGCCGACGCCGAGTCCGTCCCGTACCCGGACGCGAGTTTCGACCTGGTGGTGGGGCATGCCGTCCTGCACCACATCCCGGATGTCGAGCTGGCGTTGCGGGAGGTGCTGCGGGTGTTGCGACCGGGGGGGCGGTTCGTGTTCGCGGGGGAGCCGACCAGGTACGGCGACGTGGTAGCCCGCCGGTTGTCGCGGGCGACCTGGTGGGCGACCACCCGGGTGACCAGGCTGCCGATGCTGCGGGACTGGGCTCGGCCGGCCGGCGAGCTCGTGGCCAGTTCCGCTGCCCACGCGCTGGAGTCCGTGGTGGACCTGCACACCTTTGTGCCGGCGGAGCTGGCCGGGATGGCCCGGCGGGCCGGTGCGGTCGAGGTGAAGGTGCGTACGGAGGAACTCACCGCGGCCTGGTTCGGCTGGCCGGTGCGTACCTTCGAATGCGCCGTCGCCGAGTCGAAGCTCAGCTTCGGCTACCGGATGGGTGTCTATCGGACGTGGCAGCGCCTGGCCGCCTTCGACGCCCGGTACGCCTCCCGGGTGGTGCCCGCGGGTCTTTTCTACAATGCGCTCGTCACCGGTGTCCGAGCGCCGGAAGCTCGGCCGTGAGAATATTCGGTGGGCGGGCGAATCGGGATCCGCGGCAGGGACGTTTCCTCACGTTCGCGTCCGCGCGGTGGATCGTCCGCCACCGCGCCTGGACGCCTTTCCATCTGCGCCGGTACTGGCGGTTCGTGGTGTTTCGGCTGCGGTATCCACAGGTGGTGACCGAGGGTTTCGTTTTTCTCGGTAAGAACGTGGGTATCGAGGGCCGTCCTGGTTACGGGAGAATCGTGCTGGGTCGGTGGGTGCATCTCGGTGACAACAGCCGGATCCGCTGCCACGAGGGGAACCTGCGTATCGGTGACAAATGCGTCCTCGGGCGTAACAACACCGTCAACTGTTATCTCGACGTCGAAATCGGTGCGAAATCCCTGATTGCGGATGATGTGTACATCATCGATTTCGACCATGTGTTCAGTGACATCCACGTGCCCATCAAGGACCAGGGCCTCGCGAAGTCCCCGGTGCGGATCGGAGCCGACGTGTGGATCGGTACCAAGGTCACCGTGTTGCGCGGGAGCCGCATCGGCTCGGGGTCGGTGATCGCCGCGGGCGCCGTGGTGAACACCGACATCGCACCGATGTCGGTCGCGGTCGGTATGCCCGCCCGCGTCATGCGTAACCGGGTGGAGGGTTACCAGGCCGCCGAGGCGAAGCGGGCAGCGCTGGCCGACATCGCCCGCAAGACGGCCGCGGCTGCCGCCCCGGTCATCGCCGCCCGCGCCGGAGCCGGACGTTCCCGCCAGAAATGATCTGTTCCGGGAGTCGTCGACCCGATGTCGGAAAGTCGACTTCATCACCTCCGGGGGTGGGGCTTTCGCGCTCCGCGGAGGCGCTCTACTATGTCGTCTGACGTCCCGCTTCGATCGACAATGCGACCGACAATGCGACCTGGGCGGCTGTCTCGAGAGGTTGGGGATGACCGAAGCCGACGACGTTGTAAACATCCGAAAGCTGCCGGTGGATTTTACTGAAAAGAGTCGACAGGTTGCCGACCGGCCGGAAAGAGGTGGGCGTGTCCGGCTACCGGGACTCGACCCCGACGCCTTTCGGCATCCTCTCGACCGGCGGGCCACCCGTACGCTGCAACGGATTCCCGGGTTCGACCGGGTCGTGGCTAAATACATCGAATGGGGCGTGGAACGCGTCCACTACGTGGAGAACACAGCGTCCAGCGTGAAAGTCGGGCCACGCCAGCTCCCGGCGATCTATGCGATTCTGCGCGAGGCGTGCGCGATTCTGGACGTCCCGGAGCCCGAACTCTACGTCCGGCGTGGGCCGGTCGACGCCTACACGTCCGGGCACACCCGTCCCTACGTGGTGCTGTTCACTGATCTGCTCGACATCATGGACACCGACGAACTCCTGGCCGTGATCGCGCACGAACTCGGCCATGTCAAATGCGGCCATGTCCTCTACGGGACGATGGCCAGGATCGTCGGCGGCGCCATGGGCGCGGGCGTCGCCCGCAAGGCGGGTGCCGTCGTCGGTAACGTCGCGGCCTTCGGGCTGGGAGCGGGCCTGGCGGCCTGGGCACGCAAGGCGGAGCTGACCGCTGACCGGGCGGCGATGCTCGCCGTCCAGGATCCCGGCCCGTGCGTCCGGATGATGATGAAGCTTGCCGGCGGCGCGACCCGCTGGCTGGAGCAGATGAATCCCGACGCCTTTCTCGAGCAGGCCCGGTTGCTGGACGACATGGCAGAGGAGAGCAAACTCGCCCGGTTCCACCGGCTGCGGATCCGGACCGCCGGATCCCACCCGCTCGCGGTCGAGCGTGCCCGCTACTTCGACGAGTGGCTGCACGAGGACGAACCCCGAAAGATCCTCGAGGGCATCTACGCCGTGCGGGCCGGCAGCCGGCACTGCCTGACCTGCGCGACGCCGCCGCGTCCGACCGAGAACTTCTGCGCGACCTGCGGCACCGGCCTCACCGTCTGGACGGCCACCGGATGATCCCCGGAGGCGTACCGGAGGCATAGTGGTTCAGCGCATGGCGAGGTCGACCACGAGCGGTTTGTGGTCGCTGCCGATCTCGGTGCCCACCTGGTAGCCGGTGACGGCGAACTGCGGTGACGCCAGCACGTGGTCGATCCGCAGCAGCGGGGGCAGGAGCAGGTGGTTGGCGTTCCATGTGGGTGCCCAGCCGGCTGCGGCCACGTCGTGGGCGTCCCGCAGGTGCTCGTCGAGCAGGCGCCCGAACGGCCGGTGGTCGCGGGTGGCGTTGAAGTCACCGGCGAGCACCACCGGCATGGGGGTGAGGGCGGCCTCCGCCCGCAGGGTGTCCAGCTGCCGCCGCCACCGCGGGGCGTACTCGCCGTTCGTCGGTGACACCGTGTGGACGGCGAAGAGCCTGAACTGGTGCGCGGCGTCCATCTGGACCGTCACGCGCAGGGACGGCAGGTCGGCGACCAGCGGTATCTCCGCCTGGACGAGCGGGAACCGGGAGAACACCGCCACCCCGAACGGGTCCAGCCGGGCATGCACCTCCCGGTAGGTGTAGCCGGCCAGCGCGCCGGACTTCTCGACCGCCTCCAGGGTGAGCGGGGTGGCCTCCTCCAGCACGACGATGTCGGGCCGGGTGGTGTTGATCTGGGCGCCGAGCCGCCCGGCGTTGTCGTTGGTGTACAGCAAGTTGGACGTCATGATCCGCACCTTTGCCGCGCCGACGGGGATGGCCTCGGGCTTTCCCGGCCACAGCTCGGGCACGGTGAAGGCCAGATGGGCGATGACAGCCAGCAGCGAAGCGACCAGCAGCCGGTTGCGTCGCAGCGCAAAAGCAACGGCCAGCGCCATGTAGGCGGGCAGGTACTCGACCGGGGTGAACGCGTTGATCCCCGAGTACGGCCAGCTCAGCGCGTCGTCCAGATGGAGCAGCCGGCCCAGGGTGATGACTGTGAGCGTGCCTACGACCACCCAGGCAAGAAAAATCGCCGGTGTCCGTGGCGGTATCACGGCGGTGCCGCGTTTGTCGGCCCTCGGCCCCTTCGACTCGCCGGGGAATACGGGCATGTCGGAACCGGCGTCCGGATGCGGGGTCATGACAACAGATTGCCGCTGGGGATGACCGTGGGAAGCGGCAGGGGCGGACGTGGATCCGACAGTGCGGCCAAGCACACACCGATCACCTCTTCGGCGATGACCGGCCACGCATGACGCGCCAGGCGACCGGCGGTGGCGCGGACCGTCGTCCGGGCCCGGGGCGGGACCCGTCCGCAACCATCCGTACGGGCTGTGATCCAAATGGGTTTGTTGCTGTGTACGCTTTTCGGCAACATAAGCGTGCACATCGACAAACTCGCGCCGATCTCCTCCAGTGGCCAGCACTCATCGACGCATGCCACCGTTCGCCAAGCCGCGCATGGTCACCTGACCGGCACTTCAGGGCGCCTCCTGCGCTCGGGTGATCCGGCGTGCGTCCAGGGCCGGGAACGGGTAGTCCAGGGTGCGGTAGTGGCGGGCGAGTTTGGCGGCCCCGAGCCGGTCACCGCCATGGACCGCGTCGGCCAGCGCGTCGAAACGCCCGGCGTGCGTGTAGGCCCGGGACCTCGCGTAGCTCGCGGCGCTGTCGTGGGTGACACAGAATGCCCAGTCGCTGGAACCGGTGAGGAACGCCTCTCGCGCCATCTGGTCGAGGACGTCGTCGCGCTCGCTCGGGCGAGCGGCCGCGGCCACGACCTCGACCAGCCGTTCGTTCACCTCGGACGCGAGCTTGGTCAGGTCGGTCACGTCCGTCCAGACATGGAAGTCCTTACCCAGCCCCCAGGAGCCTGCCGGCAGGTCGCGGACGCCCTCGACATGCCCGGCCGCGGCCGCCTGTGACAGTGTCGTCACCCGTACACCGGCGTCGGGCAGCAGCCCGAGGACCGCTTCCAGGAACGCCGGTCCCTCATGCCAGTGATGGCCGAACAGCTCCGTGTCGAAGGCGCACACGACGAGCGCCGGGCGGCCGTCCCTGGCCTCGGCCAGTTCGGTCAGCCGCCGCCGGACGACACCGACGAAGTGCGCCGCGTCGGCACCGGCGGCCTCCTGCGCGGCGACGGCCTCATACGGTGCCTTGAGCTCGGGTGGGGTGTCCACGGACGTCACCCTGGCCACCCGCAGGCCGCTGCCGTGGTCGAAGGTGTGGAAGTCGCGGTACCACGCGCCCGCGGGATAGCCGGCCGTGGGCGACCACACCTCGTAGGAGACGCCGAGGTCGCGAGGGAACGCCAGCACGCCGCTGCCCGCGACGTCGTAGGCGCCGGCGGTCTCGCCGCCGACGGTGGGGCCGTCCACCACGAAGTGGGTGATGCCCGCGTCGGCGTAGTGCTGTTCCAGCCCCGGCCGGTAGGCGCATTCGGGGGCCCAGATCCCGCGGAGCCGGGCGCCGAACCGGACGGTCGCGTCGTCGAGGCCGGCGTCGAGCTGCGTCCGGACGACCCGATCGTCCAGCAACGGCAGCACCGGATGGGACGCCGGCCCTCCGAGCAGTTCGATGACGCCGGCGTCGGCCAGCCGGCGCAGCAGCGGTGACGCCCCGTGCCGCCAGCGACCCTCGACGGCCCGCAGGGCCCTGGTGGCGAGCGCGCCTTCATAGCTCGCTCCGGGCACGCCGTCCACCAGCGCCCCCTGCGTCCGAAGCTGCCAGTCCGCCACCCATCCGGCCAGCCCGGACAGGCAGTACGGGTCGTCCACCATGGCGGCCAGCACGGGTGTGACGCCGAGGGTCAGCACATTGCGCCGGCCGGTGTCGGCGAGGCGTTCGAGCAGGTCGACCACGGGCAGGTACGCGCCGGTCCACGCCTGGTACAGCCATTCCTCGCCGACCGGCCACGCACCGGCATGCGCGACCCACGGAAGGTGGGTGTGCAGCACGAGGCAGAACGTCCCGATCGGCTCGGCCGAGGCCCGGCCCGCGGTTCCGGCCGAGCTCAGCGCCGGGGTCTGCGCCGGGGTCTGCGCCGGGGCTGCTGCCGGGGTCTGCGCCGGGGCTGGCACCGGGGTCTGTGTTCGCGCCGGCTGGTTCATGGTCGGCGGTAGGCGACCACGGCCAGGTCGAGGCTGGAGGCGATCGGGGTGTCGGGAGTGTCGGGATGCAGGGCGAAGTCGCCGACGTCGGTGCTGCGTACCCGCTGGGCCAGCGCGCTGGACCACTGCGGGTAGGGATGGGCGAGCTGGGCGTCCACGATCGCGCCGTTCCTGCGCTCCCATGCCTGTAGCCGCGGCGCGTGCCAGACACCCCACAGGCGGGTGACCACGAAATGCTCCTCGACGAGGGGGACGAGCTCGTCCGGAGCGAGTTCCCGGGTGTGGTATGGATTCGCGGGAGTGTCCCGTCCCGGGGAGAAGGTCAGCCGGTTCGGGGTCGTCAGCACGAGCGTGCCGGCCGGGCGCAGCACCCGGGCGCACTCGGCCAGGAATGCCTCCTGGTCGTTGAGATGTTCGATGACCTGCAGGTTCGCTATGACCTCGGCGGTGGCGTCGGCGAACGGCAGGCGCTGGAGATCGGCGCGTACGGGGGTCGTGCCGGGATAGGTGTGCCGGACGTGTTCGACGACGTCAGCGGCGGTATCGACCGCGATGACCCGGGATGCGGACTTCGCCAGCAGCGCCGCGCCGTATCCCTCGCCGCAGCCCGCTTCGACGACCACGGCGCCGGTGGTGAACGGAGCGAACGCGGCGTAGGCCGCCTCGTGCCGTTTGAACCAGTACCGCTCGAACCACACTCCCGGTACGGTCCGTTCTCCGAAGACCGCCCACGCGAGCAGGGTGTTGTGATCATCGGACGTGGGGGTGACCTCGTCGGTGCGGCGGGGCGTTGTCGCCGGCTCGTGCCTGACCATGAAACCCGACCTTACGCACTGGTAACCGCGACGTGTCGGAACCCCTCCACGGACAGCAGAAGGTGTGGTTCATATGACGCATGGTGGGGAGGGCGGCGTGCGGATGGGTGCCGGTGAGCTGTGGTGACGGGTGGAACCGCAGTGACGGGCGCCCCAGTGGACTGTCATGCCCGGCCGCCCGTCACATATACCTTCTTCTGTTTATGTTTATCCTTTATGCGACTGTCATCCTTTATGCGACTGTCGCCGCCACCTTGGTGGGGATGCCGGGGCGGGCTATGAGCGGCGCGGCGTGCCTGCGCCACTCCCGTACGGCGACGACGTCGTCGTATCGGCTGATGCCGCGGTCGAGCTCGCGCAGTTTCTCGGTGATCCGGACGGAGTCGAGATGGCTTGCCAGTTCGACCGCGCGGCGTCCGGCGTCCAGGGCGGCTTCGACGTCGGGACCGGGTCTGCGAAGGTACGACAGGGCGAGATCCGCCTCGGCGTAGCTGCGGGTACGGGTCCGCGACGGAAGCTGCCGGGCGCGGGACTCCAGCAGCAGCGGCTCGGCCTCCCGGGCCTTGCCGAGCAGCATGAAGCAGTGGCCCTTGCATTCGGCGACGTCCGCGTCGTTGTAGTGTGCGGACCACGGCGGGCCGTCGTCGGCGCAGGCCCGTTCGAGTTCGGCGTCCATGGCGCTCAACGCCTTGCCGCATCCGGCCTCGTCGCCGTTGCGGGCCAGGGCCCAGGCGTGTTTGTCGTGCAGCATCACCCGTACCGAGCGGGATGCGGTGCTGCGGGAGCGGTCGAGGGCGGCCTTTGCCAGGGCGAGGCTCTGGCGGAGCTGGCCGAGACGTCCGGCCTGGTCGCTCATGGCGGACAGGATCCGGCTGGCCAGCATGGCGTCCCCGGCATGCTCGGCGAGGCCGAGCGCCTGGATGTAATAGCGCTGCGCCAGTGACTGGCGATCGGAGTCCTGGGCGAGCCAGCCGCTGAACTGGGTCAGTTCGGCCAGCGCGCCGAACAGGTCCGGGGTGTGCCGGGCGTCCAGCGCGGTCTTGGTCCGGTCGTGCAGGAAGGTGACCACCTGTCCGCGGATCTCACCGCTGCCGTACCGGGCGTCGAGCTTGCGGAAGGTCTCGGTCATATCCCTGATCATCGTTGCGGTCGGTGTCGAAGCCAGGGCGTCGTCATTTTTGATCGTGTTGACGACGCCGGTGAGGCTGGCCAGTACCGAGTCGGCGAAGGCAGTGGCTATGAAGGCACTTCCGTCCTGCAAGAGGTCTCGCCTGCGCATGTCTCGTCCTGAGAGTCCGGCGATGGTTCCAAGGGTGCCAGCGGGTTTCTCGGCCACGAGGAGCCCGAAGTCGTCGCCGTGGAAGGTCTCACCCCGCCAGCCGAGGTCGGTCGGGGTGATGCGGTAGCCCACCAGCGTCGACATCTCGGCGGCGGCGAGCTCGGCCACCATGGGGTCACGGGGGCGCATGCCACGACGCCAGTGGCCCACCGTGGTGCGCGCCAGTCCGAGCTCGATCCGGCGGTGACGTCGCGCGCGCTCATTGATCTGCCGGGCGAAGCGGGTGTCGGAGACGGACGTTTCGGCAAGCAGTCGCGCGAACAGTGTCGGGTAAGATCCATTTTTGTCCGGTATGGGATGTTCGTCCTGAGTAAAGCCGATCAATTCCGGTTTTCTGTTCATTGTGTCTTCATAGTTCGTGCGATGACCTTTCGTGGCGAGATGACGTTTTTTTGTGCTGCAGGACAGAAAGTAGTGAGGCTGTCACAACGATAGAAGGGGCCGTGCAGAAGTTGGCTCGAATGCACGCGTACGCGGCCTTGGGCGGCAACGTGGACGGAGTGCGGCCTGGGTCACGTCAACGATCATTGAGCGTGACAAGGTTGACGGTGCGACCATGTCAAGAGCAAGAAGACCGATGAACGTGGCTACGGAGGCCTCGAGGCGTGAACATCGTTGTTACTGTCAAGCAGGTTCCGGATACCTGGGCGGAGAAGAAGCTTGATCCCGTCACCAGGACGACGGATCGTAAGAGTGTCGACAACGTCATAAACGAGATGGACGAGTATGGGGTCGAGGAGGCTCTGAAGATCAAAGAGGCCCACGGCGGCGAGGTGACGGTAGTCACCATGGGTCCGGAGAAGGCCATCGAGACCATACGCAAGGCGCTGTCGATGGGTGCGGACAAGGCCGTGCACATCACCGACGAGCAACTGGTGGGTTCCGACGCCCTGCAGACGTCCGCCGCGCTTGCGAAGGTCATTTCGACGCTTTCGCCCGACATCGTCATCACCGCTGCCGAGGCGTCCGACGCCCGCGGTGGTGTGCTGGGTGCTCTACTTGCCGAGCGGCTCGGATTCCCGCAGCTCACCCAGGCCCGTAAGGTGACCGTCGACCCGGGCGCGGGTACGGTGCGCATCGAACGTCAGGCTGACAACGGCTACGCCCTGGTGGAAGCGTCCACGCCCGTGGTCGTCGGTGTCGTCGAAAAAATCAACCAGCCGCGTTACCCGTCGTTCAAGGGAATCATGGCGGCCAAGAAGAAGCCGCTGACCACCCTGTCCGTCGCCGACGCCGGTCTGGATGCCAGCACGGTCGGGCTCGCCAACGCCGCCTCGACGGTGGTAGACGCCCAGCCCGCACCGCCCCGCCAGAGCGGAACGATCGTCAAGGACGAGGGTGACGGTGGTACGAAGGCCGCCGAGTTCCTCGTCGCGCAGAAGCTGATCTGAGGGGTCCTGTCCGATGGCTGAGGTTCTGGTACTCGTCGAGCATGCAGACGGCGAGCCGAAAAAGGTTACCGCCGAGCTGCTGACGCTCGCTCGATCGTTGGGTGAGGCATCCGCGGTCTTCCTCGGCGCACCCGGTACGTACGCAAAGGCCAAGGAGTTCCTAGCCCAGTATGGGGCGTCGAAGGTGTATGTCGTCGAGTCCGACGACGTCGTCGACTACGCGGTGGCTCCGGTGGCCGAGGTCCTGGCCAAGCTGGTAATCGACGTCTCGCCCACGGCGGTCCTCACGGCCGCCACCGCGGAGGCGAGGGAGGCCGCCGCGCGTACGGCTGCGAAGACCGAGTCGGGTCTGATCTGGGACGCCGTCGCCCTCACCCCGGACCTGTCTGCGACCCAGGGCGTCTTCGGCGGTTCCACGATCGTCACCTCGAAGGTCACCAAGGGGACGCCGATCTTCGTGGTGCGGCCGAACACCACTGCTCCCGAGGTCGCGCCGACCACGCCGGTAGAGGAGAACGTCGACATCACGATCTCGGACTCCGCCAGGTCGGCGAAGATCCTTGACCGGGTGGTCGAGGCCAAGTCGGGCCGTCCCGACCTCACTGAGGCGCAGATCGTGGTCTCCGGCGGCCGCGGGCTCGGTGCCGCCGAGCACTTCGCGCTCGTCGAGAAACTGGCCGACACCCTTGGCGCCGCGGTGGGTGCGTCTCGGGCGGCGACCGACGCCGGCTGGTACCCCCACCAGCAGCAGGTCGGCCAGACCGGCAAGACCGTGTCGCCGCAGCTCTACGTCGCGGTCGGCATCTCCGGTGCGATCCAGCACCGGGCCGGGATGCAGACGTCCAAGACGATCGTCGCGATCAACAAGGATCCGGAAGCGCCGATCTTCGAGTTCGCCGACTACGGCGTCGTGGGCGACCTGTTCAACGTCGTCCCGCAGCTCACCGAGGCGGTCGAGAAGCGCAAGGGGTAGTTGCTTCGCATCTCCGGTATCCGCGGACGTCCTTCCGCGGATCTTCGGCGGCCGGATGCTCCCCGGGCGGGAACATCCGGCCGCTGTCGTTTCCGGATGCTCCGCAGGTGTCTTGCGGATGCCCCGCGGATGTTCCGTGGGTGGAACACCCTCCCCTGCCGTTGCGGGCACGATCAGGGGTCTCTGACAGCTGACGATCATCGCAGACTCTGGACGTCTGGCCTATTGTGTGGTCATCCTAATATCTGCCATCCGATTATTGGGTGGACAGAGTGTGTACGCCGTTGGTCCGGAGGTCCGAGGATGGGCGCAGCCAATCAGTCACCCCTGCATGTCCCGCAACACCCGGTGCGGATCGTCACCGCGGCCTCCCTGTTCGACGGCCACGACGCGGCGATCAACATTATGCGCAGGATCCTGCAGTCCCAGGGCGTCGAAGTGATCCACCTCGGCCACGACCGCGGTGTGGACGAGCTGGTCACGGCCGCGATCCAGGAGGATGCCCAGGCGGTGGCGCTGTCGTCCTACCAGGGCGGGCACGTCGAGTACTTCAGCTACCTGGTCCAGCGGCTGCGCGAGCGCGGTGCCGGCCATATACGGGTATACGGCGGGGGAGGGGGCGTCATCGTCCCCGAGGAGATCGCCCTGCTGCACTCCCGCGGCGTCGCCCGGATCTTCTCGCCGCAGGACGGGCAGCGGCTCGGACTGCCAGGGATGATCAACCTGATCGTCGCCGAGTGCGACACCGACCTGACCACCGAACTGCCTTCGGTGCCGGCGATCCTGGCCGGTGACCAGGGCGCGCTCGCGCGGGCGATCACCGTGCTGCAAGGCGGCGGTTCGCCCGAGCTCGCGCGCCAGCTGCGGGCATCGGCCCGCCCCGGCATCCCGGTGCTGGGCATCACGGGCACGGGTGGATCCGGCAAGTCCTCGCTGACCGACGAGATCCTGCGGCGTCTGCGTGTCGACCAGCAGGACAAGCTGCGCGCCGCCGTGATCGCGGTGGACCCGACCCGCCGCCGGGGCGGCGGGGCGCTGCTCGGTGACCGCATCCGGATGAACGTGCTCGGGGACGCAGACGGCCCGTCCACGATCTTCTTCCGCTCCCTGGCGACCCGGGGTGCCGGAGGTGAGCTGCCCGAGCGTATCGCCGACGTGATCGCGGCCTGCCGGGCCGCCGGCTACGACCTGGTCGTGGTCGAGACGCCGGGGATCGGCCAGGGCGACACCGGGATCGTCGACCTCGTCGACGTTTCGCTGTACGTGATGACACCCGAGTACGGCGCGGCGTCCCAGCTTGAGAAGATCGACATGCTGGACTTCGCCGACGTGGTGGCGATCAACAAGTTCGAGCGGTCCGGGGCGGAGGACGCCCGCCGCGACGTCGGCCGTCAGCTGGTGCGCAACCGTGAGGCGTTCGGTGTCTCCTGGGCGGACATGCCGGTGTTCGGGACGAGCGCGGCCCGGTTCAACGACGACGGGGTCACCGCGCTCTACCAGCACCTGATCGCTCTGCTCGCGGCCAAGGGCCTGCCGCTTGCCGCCGGTGTGCTGCCGCAGGTGCCGGTCAAGGCGTCCTCGGGCCTGGCAACGGTGCTTCCACCGGCCCGGACCCGCTATCTGGCGGAGATCGCCGAGACCGTCCGCTCCTACCACCAGCGCAGCGCTGAGCAGGTCCAGGCGGCACGCCGGCGCCAGCACCTGACAACGGCGCACCAGGAGCTCGCCGCCGCCGGAGGCGACCACGCGGGGCTGGACGCCCTCCTCGATGGTGCCGAGAAGGCACTGGACCCCGACGTGCGCGAGCTGCTGGACGCCTGGCCGGCGACGGTGGCGGAGTACGCCGGCGAGGAGCTGGTCTACACGGTGCGCGGCAAAGAGATCCGCACGCCGTTGCGCCGCGTGACGCTGTCGGGCACGTCGATACCGCGGGTGGCAGTGCCCCGAACCGGCGACCACGGCGATCTCGTGCGCTTCGTGCGCGCGGAGAACCTGCCCGGCCGGTTCCCGTTCACCGCCGGGGTGTTCCCGTTCAAGCGGGCCGGCGAGGCACCAGCCCGGATGTTCGCAGGTGAGGGCGACCCGTTCCGCACCAACCGGCGGTTCCACTACCTGTCCCGGGGGTCGCAGGCCACCCGGCTGTCCACGGCGTTCGACTCGGTCACCCTCTACGGCCGGGACCCGGCGCCCCGTCCCGACATCTACGGCAAGATCGGCACGTCCGGAGTCTCGATCGCGACCCTGGACGACATGAAGGAGCTCTACGCCGGCTTCGACCTGTGCTCGCCGACGACGAGCGTCTCGATGACGATCAACGGGCCGGCCCCGGCGATCCTCGCGATGTTCCTCAATGTCGCCGTCGACCAGCGCCTGACGGAGTTCGTGGCCACCGAAGGCCGCGAGCCCACGCCGGCCGAGGCCGCCGACGTGCGGGCCAAGGCGCTCACGACCGTGCGTGGAACCGTGCAGGCCGACATCCTCAAGGAGGACCAGGGGCAGAACACCTGCATCTTCTCCACCGAGTTCGCCCTGCGGTGTATGGCCGACGTGCAGGAATGGTTCATCACCCACGGCGTCCGCAACTTCTATTCCGTGTCGATTTCTGGCTACCACATCGCGGAGGCCGGGGCGAACCCCATCAGCCAGGTTGCGTTCACCCTGGCCAACGGCTTCACCTACGTCGAGGCGTACCTCGCCCGCGGCATGGACATCGACGACTTCGCGCCGAACCTGTCGTTCTTCTTCTCCAACGGCCTGGATGCGGAGTACACCGTCATCGGCCGGGTGGCCCGGCGGATCTGGGCGGTGGCGATGCGCGAGCGCTACGGCGCCGCCGAACGGTCGCAGAAGCTCAAGTACCACGTCCAGACCTCCGGCCGTTCCCTGCACGCCCAGGAGATGGACTTCAACGACATCCGCACGACGTTGCAGGCCCTGTGCGCCATCTACGACAACTGCAACAGCCTGCACACCAACGCCTATGACGAGGCGGTGACCACCCCGAGCGAGCATTCCGTCCGGCGGGCACTGGCCATCCAGATGATTATCGACAACGAGTGGGGCCTGACGGGCAATGAGAACCCGCTGCAGGGTTCCTACATCGTCGAGGAACTCACCGACCTCGTGGAGGAGGCGGTGCTGGCCGAGTTCGAGCGGATTTCCGAGCGCGGCGGTGTGCTCGGCGCGATGGAAACCGGCTACCAGCGTGGACGCATCCAGGACGAGTCCATGCTGTACGAGCATCGCAAGCATGACGGCAGTCTGCCGATCATCGGGGTGAACACCTTCCTCGACCCCGACGCCGAGGACAGCCCGCAGGGTCCCCTCGAGCTTGCCCGGGCCACAGAGGACGAGAAGCGTTCACAGCTCGCCCGGCTCGCCGACTTCCAGGCCCGGCACGCCGAGGAGGCGCCCGAGGCGTTGCGCCGGCTGCGCGAGGCCGCGGCGGCCGGCCAGAACACCTTCGACGTCCTCATGGACGCGGTCCGGCACTGCTCGCTCGGCCAGATCAGCGACGCTTTCTTCGAGGTCGGTGGCCGGTATCGTCGTAACGTCTGACCCAACCTAGTTTCCCAGGGGCCCCTGGCTGGCCAGGGACAGCGCGATCGTGATTCGCTCGCGTCCGGGGTTCCTGCCGGATCCGGCAGGAACCCCGGATCCGGCAACTCCGGGAGGCCCACGTTTCCTAGGGGTCCACAGCGGCCCCAGGGGTCTGCGGCGGCACGGGAAGCGAGGCCCGTGTTGTCCTTCGGCCGACCGGCCACGTCGTGGAGGAGCCGTCTGCCCGTGTCCTTTCCCAAGCCTCTGCCGTTCGACCCCATTGAGGAGGCGCGCAGGCAGTGGACGGCGCACGGGTGGGCCGACGCCGCTGACGGCATGGCGGCGGTCACGTCCGTGATGCGCGCCCAGCAGATCATCCTGGCCCGCACGGACGAGGTGCTGCGTCCCTTCGAGCTGACCTTCGCCCGCTACGAGCTGCTCATGTTGCTGCTGTTCAGCCGGACCGGGTCCCTGCCGATGAGCAAGGTCGGCAACCGCCTGCAGGTGCATCCGACGAGCGTGACCAGCGCGGTCGACCGGCTGTCCTCGCAGGGGCTTGTCCGCCGCATCCCGCATCCGACGGACCGGCGGGCGACCCTGGCCGAGATCACGGCGGCCGGCCGGGAGCTCGCGACCGCGGCCACCGTCGCGCTCAACGAGCGCGTCTTCGCCGACCCGGGGATGCCGCCCGAGCAGATCGGTCCGCTCGTCGAGATCCTCCGGGAGTTCCGCGGCCGCGCCGGCGACTTCTGACCCGCCGGCCTCCCGGTGGGCCGGGCGATCTCCTGGCCGGCCACCTTCAGTCGCCTTCGTACAGACGGTGGAGGTCGACGAGGACGATGCCGGGGCCGGAGCCGGCGGCGGCGGCGCGTAGATCGTCGGTGAAGCCGGTGGCGAAGAACAGCAGGAGGCGGGTGTCGGTCACGTCCAGGTTGTTGGTCCGTTCGATGAGCGCGCGGGCGCGTCGCAGCCTGTTCAGATGCTCGAGGCCCATCTCGATGCCCCATTTGGCCTCGCCGGTGGCCACGGCCGCCAGCACCGAGATGTACAGGCCGGGCTCCTGGGCGTCGGCGGGGTATCGCGGCGAGGCACGGATATCCTCGGTGGTGTGACCTACCTCGACCATGCGGCGACCACGCCGATGCGTCCGGAGGCCGTGGCCGCCTACACCGCGGCGCTCGCGGACGGCGGGAACGCGTCGTCGCTGCACGCCAGCGGCCGTCGTGCACGAAGGGTAGTTGAAGAGTCGCGTGAGGCGCTTGCCGCCGCGCTGCGTGCCCGCCCGTCCGAGGTGGTCTTCACCGCCGGCGGAACCGAAAGCGACAACCTGGCCATCAAGGGGCTGTACTGGGCCCGCCGTGCCGCCGAACCACGCCGGCACCGGGTGCTCGTCAGCGCGGTCGAGCACCGGGCCATCCTCGACGCCGTGGTCTGGCTTGCCGAGGCGCAGGACGCCCAGGTCGAGCTGTTGCCCGTGGACTCCACCGGGATGGTGCGTCCCGATGTCCTCGCCGCGGCGATCGCGCGTGACCCCGACAGCGTCGCCCTGGTCAGCGTGATGTGGGCGAACAACGAGGTCGGAACCGTCTCGCCGGTCGCGGAGCTCGCGGCGGTTGCGCACCGTTACGGGATCGTGTTCCACACCGACGCCGTCCAGGCTGTCGGGTCGATCCCGGTGTCGTTCGAGGACAGCGGCGCGGACGCGCTGACGGTCAGTGCACACAAGCTCGGCGGCCCGATCGGCATGGGCGCGTTGCTGGTACGCCGGGGCTTGGTCCTGGCGCCGCTGACCCACGGTGGCGGGCAGGAACGCGACGTCCGCTCGGGTACCCTCGACACCCCCGGGGTGGCCGCCTTCGCGGCCGCGGCGTCGGCGGCGGTCGCCGAGCAGCCGGTCGAGGCGGTGCGGCTGGCCGCCCTGCGTGATGACCTGGTCGCGCGGGTATTCGCCACGGTGCCGGACGTGGTGGCCAACGGAGCGCCCTCAGGCCCCGGACGCCTGCCCGGCATCGCCCATCTGACCTTCCCGGGCTGCGAGGGCGACTCGCTGCTGTTGCTGCTCGACGCTCACGGGATCGAGTGCTCGACGGGTTCGGCCTGCTCCGCGGGGGTGGCCCGACCGTCCCACGTCCTGCTGGCCATGGGTGTCGACGAGGCCCGCGCCCGCGGCTCGCTGCGCTTTTCGCTGGGGCGGACGTCCGCTGCGGGCGACGTCGACGCCTTGATCCGCGTGATCATGCCTGTGGTGAACCGAGCGCGCCGTGCGGGGGCGCTCGCCGGTCTGTCGGGGGGGTGAGTGGGATGCGCGTGCTTGCGGCGATGTCCGGGGGCGTCGACTCGGCGGTGGCGGCCGCCCGTGCGGTGGACGCCGGCCATGACGTGACAGGCGTGCATCTGGCCCTGTCGAAATCGCCCGAATCGCACCGGACCGGCGCCCGCGGCTGCTGCACGATCGAGGACGCCCGGGATGCCCGCCGCGCCGCCGACGTTCTCGGTATCCCCTTCTACGTGTGGGATCTCGCCGACCGGTTCGAACAGGACGTCATCGACGAGTTCGTCGCCGCCTACGAGGCCGGCCGGACACCGAACCCGTGCGTGCGGTGTAACGAACGGATCAAGTTCGCGGCGGTGCTGGAGCGGGCGCTGGCCCTGGGTTTCGACGCGGTGGTGACCGGCCATCATGCGCAGCTTTCCGGTGCGGTGCTGCGCCGTTCGGTCGACCTGGGCAAGGATCAGTCCTACGTGCTGGGGACGCTGCGTCCCGACCAGCTTGCCCACGCGATCTTCCCGCTGGGGGACACGACGAAGACCGAGGTCCGCGCCGAGGCCGCTCGCCGTGGTCTCGCGGTCGCGGACAAGCCTGACAGCCACGACATCTGTTTCATCGCCGACGGCGACACCGGCCGGTGGCTGCGGGAGCGGCTCGGCTCGCGCCCCGGCCCGGTGGTGGACGCGACCACCGGCGAGACGCTGGGGGAGCACGACGGGGCCTTCGCGTTCACGATCGGCCAGCGCCGTGGCCTGCGCCTGGGGCGACCCGCACCCGATGGCAGGCCGCGCTACGTCCTCGACATCTCGCCGGTGACACGAGCGGTGACGGTCGGCCCGGCCGAAGCGCTCGACGTCTCCAGGCTGGTGGCCGACCGGGCGGTCTGGCCGTACGAGGGCCCGGTGGCCTGCGCGGCGCAGGTCCGCGCGCACGGGCGGGCGGTGGCGGCCACGGCCGAAGGCGTCGGTGAGGAGCTGCACGTGACGTTGGACGAGCCGGTCCGCGGCACCGCGCCCGGCCAGGCCGTCGTCCTCTACGACGGCGACCGCGTCCTCGGCGGCGGTCATGTCATCAGGCTCGGCCACTGACCCGGGGCTCGGGTATTCCGGCGGTTCGGGTATTCCGGCGTTCCGGCGCTGGGCCAACCCATATCTGCTCTTTGCGGACGGTGATTTTGATCATGATGTTGATGAGCCCGTGACAACGCCCACCACCATGCCTGACACCGCACCCGCCGCAGCGCCCACCAGCAGCAGCCTGTGGGAGCCGGGGACCGCGACCGGGGTCGGCTCGCTGCCGGGGACCGACCCGGTCGAGGCGTGCAGGCTGGTCTTCGACGAACTGCCCGACCTGCCGCACCTGCCGGAGCTGCCGAACCGTGGGGCCGGCGCCGACATCATCGGCCGTTCGGCGGGCCTGCTCGCGGACATGCCGGTCGACCTGCAACCGTCCGGGTGGCGGCTGGTACCGCGTCCCGGAATGGACCTGCGCCGGACCCGCGACCTGCTCGCCCGCGATCTCGACGCGCTGGGCGAGGTCGCCGCCGGCTACACCGGGCCGCTGAAGGTCGCTGTCGCCGGCCCGTGGACGCTCGCCGCCACCATCGAGCTGCAACGAGGGCACAAGGCCCTCAAGGACGCGGGCGCGAGCCGGGACATCGCCGAGGCCCTCGCCGAGGGCATCGCCCGACACCTCGCGGAAATCGCCCTGGTTGTGCCTGGCGCCCGCCTGATCGTGCAGGTCGACGAGCCCTGCTTGCCGGCGGTGATCGCCGGTGAGGTCCGCACACCCAGCGGTTTCGGGGTCCTTCCCGTAGTGGAGGAGGGCGTTGCCGTCGACCGGCTGCGGACGTTGCTCGCCGCCACCGGTGTGCCCGCCGGGGTGCACTGCTGCACGTCCGCGCCGCCGCTGGGGCTGCTACGCCAGGCGAAGGCCGCCTTTGTCAGCGTGGACGCGACCCTGCTCACGCCCGCCGACGACGACGCCGTCGGCGAGGCGGTCGAGGCCGGGGTCGCGCTGATGTTCGGGGTGGTGGCGTCGCGGGACGCGGAACTGTCGGACGTCCGCCGTACCGTCGAGCCCGTCCGGTCGATGTGGCGACGTCTGGGGTTCTCCCCGGAGCAGCTTCGGGAGGTGGTCGCGGTGACTCCCACCTGCGGTCTCGCGGGTGCGACACCCGCCTATGCGAGGGCGGCGCTGCGGCGCTGCCGCGAGGCGGGCCGGGCGCTGGCGGACGAGCCGGTATGAGTTCGCTCGACACGCAGGGCGCGGATGCTCCCCGGAGCACGGCGCTGGGGACCGAGGCCCGGCCCGACGGTGATCCCTGGTCCGTCGGCGATGCCGGCCTGTTGACGCGGGATGGCGCGGCCGACGAGATCCCGGCGCAGGTGCGGGCGCGGGCGGCGGAACTGGCTCGGGAGCTGAGCGAGCACGCCTTCCGTTACTACGTCCTGGACTCACCGACCGTCTCCGACGCCGAGTACGACCGGCTCATGGGCGAGCTGGAGACGATCGAGACCCGCTATCCGGGGCTGCGCACACCGGACTCGCCGACCCAGAAGGTCGCCGGCTCCATCTCGACCCTGTTCACCCCGGTGGAGCACCTGGAGCGGCTGCTCTCACTCGACAACGTCTTCACGGACGCGGAGTTCCAGGCGTGGGCCGCCCGTGTCACCCGGGATGCCGGCGTGGACGCCTGGCTGTGCGAGCTGAAGATCGACGGTCTTGCGGTCGACCTGGTCTACGAGGACGGATACCTGGTGCGCGCGGCCACCCGCGGCGACGGGCGGACCGGGGAGGACGTCACCCCGAACATCCGGACCCTCTCGGCGGTGCCGATCCGGCTGCGCGGTGGGAGCGTGCCCGAGCTGCTGGAGGTCCGCGGTGAGGTCTTCTTCCCGACGGCGGCCTTCGCCGAGCTCAACGCCACGCTGGTCGCCGCGGGCGACAAACCGTTCGCCAACCCGCGCAACGCCGCCGCAGGCTCCCTGCGGCAGAAGGACCCGCGGGTCACCGCCACCCGTCCACTGTCTATGATCATGCATGGGCTCGGTGTCCACCGCGGCTTCGACGTCACCTCCCAGTCCGAGGCGTACCACCGGATGGCCGAACTCGGCCTGCCCGTCTCCCGGCACCACGAGGTACTCGCCGGCGTCGCCGAGGTCGAGGCGTTCGTCCGCCGGTGGGGTGAGCACCGCCACGACATCGAGCACGAGATCGACGGTGTGGTGGTGAAGGTCGACGCCTTCGGGCTGCAACGCCGTCTCGGGGCCACGTCGAAGTCCCCACGCTGGGCGGTGGCCTACAAGTACCCGCCCGAGGAGGTCACCACCAAGCTGCTCGACATCGAGGTCAACGTGGGCCGGACGGGGAGGGTCACCCCGTTCGGCCGCCTTGAGCCGGTCAAGGTTGCCGGCTCCACCGTCGGCCTCGCCACGCTGCACAATGCCGACCAGGTGGAACGCAAGGGCGTGCTGATCGGTGACACCGTCGTCCTGCGCAAGGCCGGTGACGTGATCCCGGAGATCGTCGGGCCGGTCGCGGACCTGCGGGACGGTTCCGAGCGCGCCTTCGTCATGCCCACCCGCTGCCCGGAGTGCGGCACCGAGCTGGTGCGCCCCGAGGGCGAGGTCGACGTCCGCTGCCCGAACGCCGTGTCGTGCCCGGCGCAACTGCGCGAGTCGCTGTTCCACTTCGCTTCCCGGGGCGCTCTGGACATCGACGGATTCGGTTACGAGACGGCGACCGCCCTGCTGGAGGCCGGTCGGGTACGCGACGTCGGTGACGTCTTCCATTTGGGCCCCGAGTCGTTCACGGGGTTGCGCGGGTTCGGCGAGAAGAAGGTCGATCAGATTCTGCGCGGGGTGGCAGCGGCCCGGCAACGGCCTCTGTGGCGGCTGCTGGTCGGGCTGTCCATCCGGCATGTGGGGCCGAGCGCGGCCCGGGCGCTGGCCCGGGAGATGCGTTCGGTGGACGCCATCGCCGCCGCGTCCACCGAGACCCTGGCCGTCGTCGACGGCGTGGGCCCGACCATTGCCGCCTCCGTCGTGGACTGGTTCGCCGATCCGCGCCACCGTGACGTGCTGGAACGGGTGCGTTCCGGCGGGGCGCAGCTCGCCGACGCCGGCGCGGACGAGGGGCCCGGCCCGCTCACCGGCGTCACCGTAGTGATCACCGGGACGCTGGCGGGGTGGAGCCGTGACTCCGCCACCGAGGCCGTCCAGGCCCGGGGTGGCAAGGTCACCGCTTCGGTGAGCAAGAAGACGAGCTTCGTGGTGGTAGGCGCCGATCCGGGGGCGGGCAAGTACGACAAGGCGCGCGCGTGGAAGCTGCCGCTGCTCGACGAGGCCGGCTTCGCCGTCCTGCTGGAGCAGGGGCCGCAGGCTGCGGTCCCGCTCGCGCTGCCCGTGGAACCGGAGGACGGGTAGCCCCGCGGTTTTCCGGCGGCTGTGGTTTTTCCGGCTGGCGCAGTCACAGTCACAGTCCCTGTGCAGGCTCCCGTGCCGCGGCCTCTGCGTGCGGTCCCCGCACCGGCGTCCCGTGGCCGGTCAGGTGGTCAGGTGGGAGCCGGCGAGGTGTTCCGGTTGCGCACGATCGTCGCGGCTATGCCGGCCAGATGCGCCAGCCGCTGGACCTCGGAGGCGCGAAAACGCGGGCCACCGGGCCGTCCGATGAGCACCGCCACATCGGGGCTTCCCACCGGTGCCACCGCGAGTTCCATGCCGAGCGCGCTCCAGCGCGGCGGGAACCAGCCGGTATCCGGGTCGAGGCGCTGCGCGCGGTCCAGAGGCAGCGACAGCAGCGCGGGGCGCACCTTCTTCGGACTGGTCAGCTCGTCGCCACCGAGGTCGGGGGCGCCGACGGAGGTCTGGACGATCCGCACGTCCTGCGGCGCGACCCGTTCCAGCAGCACGGCCCAGTCGGCGTGGAACACCGCACCGACGAACTCGGTGAGGACGGTGAGCGCGTTGTCGGGCCGGGCGGTCAGGGCTTCGACGAGGTCCAGGTCGTGCGTGATGCCGACGTCGTCGGCCGGGTATGGGCGCAGGGACTCCACGCTCACCCCGGGTACGGACTGGGCCGCGGTCAGCACGGTGTCGGCCAGCCCGGCCGGGGGCAGCTGGACGACGAGGTCGTCCACGGCGCCGTGCGCGCCACGCTCGACGACGCCAAGGCTGACGATGTCGATGCCGGCCTGACCCAGGGCGGTCGCGACGGCGCCCAGGGCGCCGGGACGGTCCGGCAGGACGAGGCGCAGCAGATACGACATGTAGTCAAGGATGCATTTCGTGCGTGCCAATCTGGTGGCAACTACATCACGTGCAGGTATCAGTGCTGGTCATCGGGGTACCTTCAGGCTCCTCTGGCTGGTAGTGGATCGCACTTCTCTTCACGTTGTGTTACCTCAGGTAAAGAGTTTGCCTTTTGACGGACGGCCGGTACGGCATCCGTCGTATCCGGTACGGGACCTGCCCGATCAGGTGAGCCGGATCAGGTGAGCCGGGCCAGGGCGGTGCGCAGCCGGGTGAGCGTCCGGTCCGGGCCAAGGGCCGCCAGCGTCTCGAACAGCGGCAGCCCCACCGATTTGCCGGTCACGGCCACCCGCACTGGTGCCTGTGCCTTGCCCAGCTTCAGCCCGTGGGCAAGACCGACCTTCTCCAGGCGTGCCTTCAGGGTCTGCGCGTCCCATGCCTGGTCACCGGCGGCCTGGGAGTAGGCGTCGACGGTGGCCGTGAGCAGGGCGGCCGCGTTGTCCCTGTCCTTCACGGTCTTCAACCACGCCGCCTCGTCGACGACCGGCTCGTCGAGGAACAGGAAGTCCACCAGCGCCACGATCTCGGACAGCAGCACCAGCCGGGTCTGTGCAAGCGGTGCGACCGCCGCGAACACCTCCGCGTCGTAGGCGTCGGCGTCCCACGGAGTGGACGGCCCGGTGAGCCAGGGCCCGCATGCGGCGATGAACTCCTCGAGGGGCAGCGCCCGGATGTACTCGCCGTTGAACGCGCGTAGCTTCGCCACGTCGAAGAACGCCGGAGCGGAGTTGACCTCCTCCAGCCGGAACTCGGTCTCGATGACCTCCCAGGGAACGATCTCCCGGTCACCCGAGGGCGCCCAGCCGAGCAGCATCAGATAGTTGCGCATGGCCGCGGCCAGGTAGCCCTCGGCGCGGAAGTCCTCCAGCGCCACCCTGTCCCGCCGCTTCGACAGCTTCTGCCGCTTGGCGTTGACCAGGATCGGCGTGTGCGCCCACACCGGCGGCGGCGTGCCCAGGGCCTCCCACAGCAGCTGCTGCTTGGGAGCGTTGGACAGGTGCTCCTCGGCCCGGATGACATGGGTGATGCCCATGGTCATGTCGTCGACGACGTTGGCCAGCAGGAACGTCGCCGAGCGGTCCCCACGGGCGATGACGAAGTCCTCCAGCAGGGCGTTGTCGAACGCGGGCTTGCCGCGGACGAGGTCGTCGACGATCGTCGCGCCTTCGTCCGGCGTCCGGAAGCGCACGGCGCGGCCCTCGGCGGCAGCGAGCCCCCGGTCGCGGCAGAAGCCGTCGTAGCCGCGGTGGCTGTCCCCGGTCCGGGCGATCACGTCCTCGCGCGAGCAGTCGCAGAAATAGGCGCGCCCGGCGGCGAGCAGCCGTTCGATCGCCTCCTGATGCGCCCCGGCGTTCGCTGACTGGAGGTACGGGCCTTCGTACTCGTCCGGCCCGACACCGAGCCATGCCATCGCGTCGATGATCCCCTGCGTCCACTCCGGACGGCTGCGGGCGGCGTCGGTGTCCTCGATACGCAGCACCAGCGAACCGCCCGACTGGCGGGCGACCACCCAGTTCAGCAGCAGGGACCGGGCGTTGCCGACATGGAACATGCCGGTCGGGGACGGCGCGAAACGCAGCCGTGGAACGACGCTGACCACTCCCGCACCGTATCGCCCGAGCGCACGGTGTTGCCGGTGGCCGGCACGCCATAGGCCGATGAGGTGGACCGGACCGTACGATGACCACAGCGTCGTCCGCGGGCCGGGCCGGCTCGGCTCCCGTCCGCCGCCGACACGCACGCGGGTCAGTCAAGCCACAAGGTGATCGGAAGGTCATCGGGAAGTCAGAGGATTGTAACCGGTATGGCGATTACCAGGGACGAGGTCGCGCATCTTGCCCGCCTGTCGCGGCTGGCGCTGTCGGACGAGGAACTCGACACGCTTGCCCCCCAGCTCGATGTGATCATCGGTGCCGTCGCCCGGGTCGCGGAGGTGGCCGCCGGCGACATCCCACCGACGACGCATGCCGTCCCGCTGACGAACGTGTTCCGGGCCGACATCACCCGCCCGTCCCTTCCGCGGACCGACGCTCTCGCCGGTGCGCCCGCCGTGGAGGACGGCCGATTCCGGGTGCCGCGCATCCTTGATATGGACGAGTGAGGGTTCCTCTCCGTGACCGACGTCATCCGTTTCTCCGCCGCCCGGACCGCCGCCGCGATCGCCGCGGGTGAGCTCAGCGCGCTGGAGGCGACCCAGGCCGCGCTCGACCGGATCGCCAAGGTCGACGACCGGATCAACGCCTTCCTCCACGTCGACGTCGACGGCGCCCTCGCCGCGGCCCGTGACGTCGACCGGCGCCGGGCCGCGGGGGAGTCCCTCGGGCCGCTCGCGGGTGTCCCGCTCGCCCTCAAGGACGTCTTCACCGCCCAGGGGATGCCCACGACCTGCGGTAGCCGCATCCTGGAGGGCTGGTATCCGCCGTACGACGCGACCATCGTGTCGAAGCTGCGCGCGGCCGGTGTCGTCATCATCGGCAAGGCCAACATGGACGAGTTCGCGATGGGGTCGTCCACGGAGAACTCCGCCTACGGCCCGACCCGCAACCCGTGGGACACCGACCGCATCCCCGGTGGCAGCAGCGGGGGCAGCGCGGCGGCCGTGGCCGCGTTCGAGACGCCGATCGCGATCGGTACCGACACCGGCGGCTCGATCCGCCAGCCGGCGGCGGTGTGCGGGCTGGTCGGGGTCAAGCCGACCTACGGCGGGGTGAGCCGCTACGGCCTGGTCGCCTTCTCCAGCTCCCTGGACCAGGCCGGGCCGTTGGCCCGTACGGTGACCGACGCCGCGTTGCTGCACGCCACCATCGCCGGTCACGACCCGCTGGACACGACAAGCGTGGAGCTCGCGCCGCCGGCCGTGGTGGCCGCCGCCGCCAGCCGCAACCTGCGCGGTGTGCGGATCGGCGTGGTCCGAGAGCTGTCCGGGGACGGCTACGACATCGGCGTCCGCGCGCGTTTCTCCGACGCCCTCGAGGTTCTCGTCGGCCTTGGTGCCGAGGTTGTCGAGGTCAGTTGCCCGCATTTCACCTACGCGCTGCCCGCCTACTACCTGATCGCGCCGAGCGAGTGCTCGTCCAACCTGGCCCGCTTCGACGCGATGCGCTTCGGCCTGCGGGTGGGTGACGACGGCGAGGCGGGAGCCGAGGAAGTCATGACCCGCACCCGCGGAGCCGGGTTCGGGCCCGAGGTCAAGCGGCGGATCATCCTGGGGGCCTACGCGCTGTCGTCGGGCTACTACGACGCCTACTACGGTCAGGCGCAGAAGGTCCGGACGCTGATCAGTCAGGATTTCGCCGCCGCCTACGAGCGGGTCGACGTGCTGGTCTCGCCCACCACGCCCACCGTCGCGTTCCGGCTCGGGGAGAAGGTCGACGACCCGGTGGCGATGTACCTGTCCGACCTGTGCACGATCCCGTCGAACCTGGCCGGCGGACCGGCGATGAGCCTGCCGGTCGGTCTCGCCGAAGGGCTTCCCGTCGGATTCCAGATCATGGCGCCGGCGTTCGCCGACGACCGGTTGTACCGGGTCGGTGGCGCGCTGGAGGCGGCGCTGGAGGCCAGGCGCGGTCATCCCTTTCTCGATGACGCCCCGGCACTGTGACGGGTACGTCTGTGACAGGTACGCCTGTGACAGATGCGCTGTGACGAGACCCCCGGCCGCGCGGGAAGAACCATGATCGCTCTGCTTCCGGCCGGCTAGGATGGCGTGGGAGGAGGCATACGATGGTTGCGCTACGTAGCAGACGTGAGGACCGGACGCTGCTGGTGGCGGCCTGGGTGCTGGCTGTCACCGTGCTCGTACTCGGTGTCGCGGTGGTGGCGCCCATCCTGATCATGTGGGGCGTCCTCGGTGTCGCCGCGGCCGTGTTCGCCACCCGGATCCACCTGCGTGACACCCGGGCCCGCCGTCTGGAGGGCCAAGGGCGGCACGATCACGGTTCTTCCGCGCCGCCGGAGGCTCAAGTCCCCGGGTCGCTGGGAGCCAGCGACCAGGCGCAGGCCGCACCGGCGGCGCACGCGGAGGAGCCGGCCGACCCGGATTCCGGTTCCCCATCAGTACAGGCAGACGCGGTTGAACAGGAGCACGTGCGTTGACACCCTCGGCCACCACGGCGGTCACCACCCCCACCTTCGACGACGCCGTCGCTCGCTACGAGCCGGTGATCGGGCTGGAGACGCACGTCGAGCTCGGCACCGCATCAAAGATGTTCTGTGGATGTTCCACCGTGTTCGGGGCGGATCCCAACACCCAGGTATGCCCGACCTGCCTGGGCCTGCCCGGCTCGCTGCCGGTGGTCAACGAGGCTGCCGTCCGGTTCGCCGTGATGATCGGCCTGGCGCTCAACTGCTCGATCTCGCCATGGTGCCGCTTCGCGCGCAAGAACTACTTCTACCCGGACATGCCGAAGAACTTCCAGATCAGCCAGTACGACGAGCCGCTGTGCGAGAACGGCTGGCTTGACGTGGAGGTCGACGGGAAGATCCACCGGGTCGGCATCACCCGCGTCCACATGGAGGAGGACACCGGCAAGTCCCTGCACGTCGGCGGGGCCACCGGGCGCATCCACGGGGCCACACACTCGCTGGTCGACTACAACCGGGCCGGCATTCCACTGATCGAGATCGTCACCGAGCCGGACGTCCGTTCGCCCGAGGTCGCCCGCGCCTACGTCGACGAGCTGCGCGAGCTGTGCCGTGCGCTCACCGTCTCCGACGTCCGGATGGAGCAGGGTTCGCTGCGCTGCGACGCCAACGTGTCGCTGCGGCCGCGTACCGCGCCCGGCGAGCCCGCCGCGCCCTACGGCACCCGGTCCGAGACCAAGAACCTCAACTCGCTGCGGTCGGTGGAACGGGCGGTCCGGCACGAGATCGTCCGGCAGGCCACCCGGTTGGATGCGGGCCTTCGGATCGTCCAGGAGACCCGGCACTTCGATGAGGCGTCCGGGACGACGTCGACCGGGCGCTCCAAGGAGGAGGCGACCGACTACCGGTACTTCCCCGAACCCGACCTCACACCGCTGGCGCTGACCCACGAGTACGTCGACGCCGTCCGGGCGACCATTCCGGAGCTGCCGGCGCAGCGCCGCGCACGCCTTGTCGGTGACTACGGGTTCACGCCCACCGACATCGTGAACATGCGCAACGCCGGCGTCCTCGACCTGGTCGAGGAGACCATCGCGGCGGGGGCGGCGGTTGAGGCCGCCCGCAAGTGGTGGCTGAACGAGCTCGCGCGCCGGGCCGCCGACGCCGGCGTGACTCCGACAGGCCTCGCGATCGGGCCCTTCGACGTCGCCCGTATCACGGAAATGATCGCCGATGGTGACCTGACCGACGCCCTCGCCCGCACGGTCATCGACGGCGTCCTCGCCGGTGAGGGGACGCCTGACGAGGTGGTGGCCGGTCGCGGCCTCAAGCTCGTGTCGGATGACGGCGCGCTCACCGAGGCGGTCGACGCGGTCATCGCCGCCCAGCCGGCCATCGCCGACAAGGTGCGGGGCGGCAAGGTGAACGCGGTGGGCCCGCTGGTCGGCGCGGTCATGAAGGCCATGAAGGGCCAGGCGGACCCGGGTACCGTGCGCAAACTCCTGCTGGAGCGCCTCGGTCAGTAGCCGCCCTGCCCGCATCCTGGCCCGCTACCATCCACAGTCGATCTTCCGTTCTCCGCCACCGAAGCCTGTCGGTGGGAAATGTCACTGCCACGACGGTTTCCACCTACGCGTTCCGTGTCTGTAGGTGGAAACCGTCGTGGCAGCAGCGATTTTCGCCTACGGCTTCCGCTGCCTGTTCACGGCGCGTCGAGGGGCGGCATCCGGTCAATCCTTCGTAAGCTTGTCGACGCGCCCGGAGCCTGCCCGCCGATGGCGGTGCCCGGCCGTCACCAGCGGGATCGCCGCTGGGATCGTCATCGGGAGGAGCGCGCCGAGGTGCCTCTCACTCCCAGCGGGTTCACCGCATCGACGTCGCGGCGTGGCCGTGGCCGCACCCGTCTGCTCGTCGCGTTCGTCGTCGTCATCGTGCTGCTCACCGCGGCCGGTGCCGGATACCTGTGGAAGATCCGCAGCGACAACCGTGCCCTGGACAGGGCAGCGACGGCTGCGGCAGGGGAGTACCTGTCCAGCTGGCAGAGCCTCGGCTCGTCCGGTGACACGGCCACCGCGGACCAGAACGCGGTCACGGCCGTGCAGGAGCAGGGCAAGGCCGGCGTGACCGCGGTGACCGTTCCGGGGGCGATCGGCGTCGACCAGCTCGTGACATCCATGATCGACATCCGTGCCAAGTTGAACGTGACCGGGGTCCGCTTCGTCCCGGGCACCCTGGAGCGGACGGGCTCGACAGCCACGGTCGGCTACTCGGCGTCGCTCGCCCTGGCCGGTTTTCCCGAGCCGTACACCTACGACGGTGTGCTGCACCTCGTGCGCCAGGGGAAGGCGTGGAAGGTCCAGGCCCGGCCCGACTCGGTCAATCCCGCGCTGGCACCCGGGCTGCGGCTGGATCGTACGACGTCCACGGGCAAACGCGGCCGGCTGGTCGACGTGAGCGGCCAGTCGCTGAACAGTGACGCGGAGCTCGCCGGCAACCTGGTCGGTCAGGTTGCCCCGCTGTCGGGGCTGCAGCGTGTCCATGACGCGGTCCTCGCTCCTCAGGGCGGCACCGTGGTCGTCCGCAACGAGCGGAACGAGACCGTCAACACCCTGCGGTCGTACCCGATGACCGATGGCAAGGACGTGCAGACCACGCTCGACCTGAAGGTGCAGCGTGCTGGCGAGGCCGCGATGGCGACCGCTCCCAAGCCCAACGGGGCCCTGGTCGCCATCGACGTCCAGACCGGCGGTGTCCTCGCCCTGGTGAACCATCCGCTCAACGGGTACGGCCGGGCAGCCAACGGCCGCTATCCGCCGGGGTCCACCTTCAAGATTGTCACGGCGACCGCCGCGCTGATAGCGGGGAAGGACGCGAACACTCCGTTGGACTGCACCCAGACCGTGCCGATCGGCGGGCGCACCTTCACCAACGCCGAGGCCGAGCAGTTCGGTGTGATCCCGCTGCGGGAGGCGTTCGCCCGCAGCTGCAACACCGCGTTCATCCGGCTGGAGCAGTCGTTGCCGGACTCGGCACTGGAGCAGGCCGCGAAACTCTACGGTTTCGACGGCAGCCGGCCGCTGCCGATAGCGAGTGTCGGCGGCTCCTTCCCGACGCCGAAGGACGCGGTGGAGTCGGCGTCGGACGCCATCGGACAGGGCAGGGTGGAGGCGAGCCCGCTCCAGATGGCCAGCGTGGCGGCGGCGGTTGCCAGCGGAACCTGGCGCCAGCCGTTCGTGGCCGGTTCGGCGGCGAGGAGCAACCCGTTGCCGCCTGCGGTGCTCCCGCCGTTGCAGGACTTCATGCGGGCGGTGGTCACCGAGGGGACCGCGAACGGGGTGACTTTCCTCGGTGAGGTGCGTGGCAAGACCGGTACGGCCGAGTACAAGGACGTCAACCCGCCGCCGACCCACGGCTGGTTCGTCGGCTACCGCGGTAACGTCGCCTTCGCGGTCATCGTCGAGGACGGCGGCTTCGGCGCGGTGTCGGCGGCGCCGCTGGCGGCCCGCTTCCTCGAAAACCTCGGGGGCGTCGTCTGACAGCTCGCCTGCCTGCTGTTGCCGCGTTGGCAATCAGGGCTTTGTTGCACGGAAGACAACAGAGGGACGATGGTTGCCTTTCATGTGCATACGTTCGACATGGCAACGCCTTGTGTGCAATGCTGCACATTGTGACCGCGTTCGCGCTTGGCGCACCCGCCGATCCCGACCCCGGGTAGCCGCCTACTGGGCAGACTGGTGGTGCGGACAACGGCGTCTGGCAATATTCTGTCGATGTACTGTTTCGTTCCGTTGTCTTTCGCGTCGTTGTCTCCTGCGCGAACACCGAGCGTACAGACTGTTTTGGTTTCCGCCTGACCCGTGCTCCCGCTCCCAGGCGAGAGTACGGGAATTCGCGTATTCCACGGACCTCCGGAATGCTCCTATGCCTGGCTGGCGCCATCTGCTCGACGTCCACGGACGTCCTGCCCCCCTCGTCGGTGGACGGCCGGTCGATGGCCGATGAGGCCCGATCCCGCGGATACTTCCGACGGCTTGCCCAATCCTTCGCCGTCCGCTTCGATCCCCGGAGCTGTTCCTGGCGGCGGACCTGTTCCTGGTAGAACGCTGTCGAGTCTTTCTGAGCGGTGGGCCCGATCTGCCCTGGTCCCATTCGGCAGGGTTGCAGGCGTGCCGCCGGCCGCTCGGCCACGTAAGACCACGGTCAACCTCACCCTCGCCGAGGAAGGGGCGCTTGAAGATCTTGTCCGCAACCTCCGGCGCCGTACCGGCAGGGCGGTGTCGAAAGACGAGACATGGCGGGCAATGCTCGTGTGGAGCATACGCCACGGCAGCCTTACCGACGCCCTCGCGGACATCCTCGAACAACCACCGGCTCAGCCCTGAGCCACCCGTTTCCCCTCGCCGACAGGGAACGCCGCTCCGCGACGGCGGGAACAACTCTCCTCGCCATGCAAGTTTCCCGTCATCCCGTCATCCCGTCATCCCGTCATCCCGTCATCCCGTCATCCCGTCATGACGGAATTAACTCTTTTTGCTTGTGTAAGCCTGAAAGAGGCGTGTACAAAATCTGATGTCGGCTTCGGGATCATTCGGAATTTGAACGGGAGGTAAAACGAGCTGATTTTTTCTGTTGCCGCATCTGGCGGCAGTGTTGTTATTCACCGCTGCCGAGGCGGTCGGGTGTGAAATGTCAATTTTTTGCTCGCAGTTAACGATCCCCAGAAAGGATTCGAGTGCGTCCATCATCGATAGGCAGGTTTCTTGCTGCCATAGCGGTCTTTTGCGGTATATTACTTGCTTTTGGTGGAACCGCTAGTGCGCAATCTCCGGGAGGAGTCGCTGCGGAAAGTAATGATCGAACTCTTGCGGGATCTTCCACGGCGCGGTTGGCAGATCGGGTCGCCGCGTAGTTGCGCCTTGCTCCAGACGGCGTGCAGATTAGCCCCAACGAGATCGCCTGGGACGGCGGAAAAGTCGTCATGGTTTTCCCCTGGGACGGTGAGAAGGCCGCGCCGACGAGCAGCACCGCAGCGCTTGGGGGGCCAATCTCAACATCCGACATCTATGGCTGCCCCACTCAGTACTTCGGCGCAGACTACTACTGCTTTTATGAACATATCGACTGGGGCGGCAGGAGACTTCAGTTCAAGGATTATCCGCAGAATATAAATTTTTCGAACTATGGCTTCGATAATGAGACTTCTTCCTGGGTTAACGGGGGTGCTGGAACTATTAATGTATACGATCAACCGTATGTCGGTACTCCGTTTCTCTGGACGGAGGTGCCCCATTTTCTATCATCGTGGGTGGGTGACGCAAACAACGATCGAGCGGAGAGCTTCTCTGCGTATTAGAAGTTAATAAAATAGCTGGTTGAGTGCTCGATTTTGCGCTCAACCAGCTATTTTGCAACGATTGAATCGTCCCGGCGCTCTCGGGATAGCACGGCGCCGCGAAGCGGAACAGTGAATGGCGGTGGTTTGTTGTGATCGTCTGAACCGCAGCCCCGGGAACCGATGAACTGGCGGGACATGCCTGCGGTGGCGTTCCCGATCTTACGGTCCCCGGAGTCGTCGATGATCAGGACCCCGCCGGGATGAGGCCGGGTGGCCGGGGCTGTGCCATGAGCAGCTCGATGCGCCGCGTGTTGATTTTTTCGTGGTTCTACGGGGACTCCGACAGGAACCATGCAGCCGCTGGACCTCCCGGTGCTGCGCGCCCACGGCCGGTTTCGCTCCGGCCAGGCAGTGTGTTGCGGTCCCGGGGCAGCAGCAGACCGACCAGGTGGTCCCGGAACGTGCAGCGCTGAGCCCGGGAGGCGAACAGATCGTCGAACTGGAAGGCGTACGCCTCCACCGATGCCGGAGTCGGCGGGCCCGGCAGCCGTGCTGTCATCGCGATCACCTCCGCGACTGAACCACCTCTTGCCCGTACTCGCACAGCCAGGGGATTCTTTGACTATTTGCACATGGTCAGTCGATCACAACAAACCACCGCTAGTTGCCTATTCTGCAGGGTAGGCCGTCGGAAAAGGGCCAGTTTGGCTAACACCTCGCCAACGGCCTACCCTGCCCTGCTCTACGATCAAGTTCGATTCCTGGTGTCGCTTGTATGTGCGGCATCGGCGAACACGACGTATGAAATAGTGCTCGGAATAGGTACGTTGAGTGCGCCGGCGCTAGTGATGAGTACCTGCTCCTGGTCGAGAAGTCGGCCGTCGGTCGGGTCGATGATCAAAATGTATCGGGTGGGGAGCCCTGACATGCTGCTGTCCACAGAGAACGCGAGACCGGACCGGCCGATACGATCAACCGTACGCCCCTGCAATTGAAGACCGGAGGTGTTGGCGAGCACTTCGAGTACCGCTGCTCGAGCGGGGGCAGCCGGGGTCTGCTCGAGGTAGAGATCGGTAGCGGCCACAAGTGTCTCCGCCGGGCCGTTCGATGCAGGATGCCCAGCTGCGAACAACGCGGCCATGGCGTCGGCGTCCGTCGGGAGTGTCGATGGATACATCGTCACGAGTTCCCCAGCGTGGAATGTTTCGTCCGACGCTTTCACAGTTGGTCGCTCCTCGTCCTGCCAAGCCCTCCTGGCCTCATCCGAGGGAAACTCAGGCGTGCCCGGAATAATTCGCACCCGTCCCGAACCATCGGGAGCACGCCACACCTCACGAATCTCCGGTAGTACTGCGGATCGAACCTGTCTACCATCGATCCGGGTACTCAGAGACCAGCTTTCTGTCTTGACATACCGATATTCTGCTCTGTTTAGCGACGAAGCGTTGGTGCGTATCTGTGAGGCAATCTCTATCAGTACGTCACGCGCATTTTCTGACACCGGACTATAGGCGAGGAGTCGTGGCGTTGCCGCCTGCGCGGTCGGCGGAGGCGTGCTGCTCGACAAGCCGAACTGAGTGAGAAAAAAGACTACCAGCACCACGGCCATTCCAGCCGAGGCGAGCCATGTTGCGCGACGCGCCCAGCTGTATCTGGAGAGACGACTCCGATGGAAATTATGATCCCCGTTCGGGGAAGTAAAAACGCGTTCAAGAGTGGCTGCCTTGCTGTTGCCGAGAACGTAGTTTGGGTCGTCTGCGGGGTCGTGGCCGCTGAGTATACGACGGACGGCCTTCACATTTCCGATCATGGAATCTCCCTGGCTACGGGCATCGATCGGTCTGGAGTGTTCGGTTGCGGAGACAGCCCTTTGGCGAGATGTGTTTTCAGGCGATGTCGGGCGCGATACAAGCGCACAGCGGCGGTGCTTGCGCGTATTCCCAGAACCTGAGCTGCCTCGCGGACACCGAGGTTGTCCCAGCCAATCAGGGCGAGAATTTCCCGATCCGCCGCGGACATCTGCCGCATTGCGGTACGAACGATGTCCTGCTCGGCCAGAGCATCGGCGGGATCTCGGCTGGGAGTCGCCGACTGCTCCTGCTGTACCTGGAGGAGCCGCTCATACCGCCTGTCACCTCGACGCTGATTTGCGATTATCCGCCTGGCGACACCCAGAAGCCACGGCAATGGTGCTTCGGGTACCTCGGCGAACCGGCGCCACGCAACAGTGAACGTCTCCGCGACAACATCGGAAGCAACATGCTCGGGCACCTCCCGGCGGGCGTAGCGCAGTACCAGCAGGTACTGAGCCTCATACAAGACGGTGAACGCCGCCTTCTTAGCGCGATCAGTCTGCACCACGTCTCCCTCGGGGTTCCTCCTACTAGAGGATGTCCGGAAGGGGCCTGCTTCTTACACCAGCCAGGCCAGCAACGTGAGTTGAGTCCAGGCAGGTGCCCCGGGCCCGTGGATCTTCGTTTGCGCGGATCGACGCCCAGACAGCCATCTACACCAGCCAGGAGCCGCACGAAGCTCTCGGCGTCAAAAGCGTCGGATCATGAGATCGAGTACGTAAGTGGTCGCTCCGGCAGCCACTTACGTACTCGATCTCATGATCCACCGTCCTGGTGGGCCTACCCGCCACGCTGTGAACGGCCCTGCAGGCGGCGGGAGTTGATCATCGGGAGGTTCTTGGATCGCCGTTCACATCAGGCAAGATCCACGGGGGCGCCCGAGGTCGGTAACGGCACGCTGAAGGCTTGGGGCCGGTGTCGACGCGCCAGACGTGGGTGTGGGCGATGGGTACGAGCCGGCATCAGACCGGTTGCGGTGCCGACGCGCCGGGCGTGGGTGGGCTGCCGGCGCCTCGGGCACCCGGTACCGTCGCGCTGGGCACGGTGGGTGTTGGGGTGGCGGGGGTGTTGATGAGCTTGACGG
>NZ_CAAAFR010000177.1:29456-35033 GCF_900634745.1 Protofrankia symbiont of Coriaria ruscifolia | reverse complement strand
TGGTTAGAGCCATGCTCAGCGGCATCTTCACACCTGCGATTCTTGTACTTGCGGAGCGCGCGTAGTCGATCTTAGGACTGCGTGCGCCGCCCCTCAGTGCCTTCCGGCACGGGGGGCTTTTTTGTGCCCGGCCCACCCACCCGTCACCATCGCGGAACGTCAAGGAAGACGATCAGATGAGCAGTCAGATCACCGGAGCGCAGTCGCTGGTCCGTTCGTTGGAGGCCGCCGGGGCCGACGTGGTTTTCGGTATCCCCGGTGGCGCGATCCTTCCGGCGTACGACCCGTTGTACGACGCCGAGCGCCTCCGGCACATCCTGGTCCGTCACGAGCAGGGTGCCGGGCATGCCGCCGAGGGCTACGCGCAGGCGACCGGACGGGTGGGCGTGTGTATCGCGACGTCCGGGCCGGGCGCGACGAACCTGGTCACGCCGATCGCGGACGCCTACATGGACTCGGTGCCCCTGGTGGCGATCACCGGTCAGGTGCCGAGCGCGGCGATCGGGACGGACGCGTTCCAGGAAGCCGACATCTGCGGCATCACGCTGCCGATCACCAAGCACAACTTCCTCGTCACCTCCGCGGACGACATTCCGCGCACGATCGCCGAGGCGTTCCACCTCGCCTCGACCGGACGGCCCGGGCCGGTACTGGTCGACCTGCCCAAGGACATTCTCCAGTCGACCACGGCGGTGCTGCCCGCCGACATCTGGCCACCCACGCTGTATCTGCCCGGTTACCGGCCGGTCACCCGCCCGCACGGCAAGCAGATCCGTGAGGCGGCCCGGATGATCAGTGCGGCCCGCCGTCCGGTCCTCTACGTCGGCGGCGGGGTGCTCAAGGCCCGTGCCGCAGCCGAGTTGCGGATGCTTGCCGAGCTCACCGGCATTCCGGTGGTGACGACGCTGATGGCCCGTGGCGCGTTCCCCGACTCCCATCGCCAGCATCTGGGCATGCCCGGGATGCACGGGTCGGTCGCCGCGGTGACCGCCCTGCAGAAGTCCGACCTGCTGATCACCCTCGGGGCCCGCTTCGACGACCGGGTGACGGGCAGGCTCGCCTCCTTCGCGCCGAAGGCCGCGGTCATCCACGCCGACATCGACCCGGCCGAGATCGGTAAGAACCGGGTTGCGGACGTGCCCATCGTGGGGGACTGCCGCGAAGTGATCGGCGATCTGATCGCCGCGTTGCAGCCGGAGCAGCGGGCAGATCTCGCCGGCTGGTGGCGGCAGATCGACGGCTGGCGCAGGACGTATCCGCTGGGCTACGACCGGCCGGCGGACGGTTCGATCGCCCCGCAGTACGCCATCGAGCGTATCGGCAAGATCGCCGGTCCGCAGGCGCTGTACGTCGCCGGGGTCGGCCAGCACCAGATGTGGGCCGCGCAGTTCATCTCCTACGAGCACCCCTACACCTGGCTGAACTCGGGGGGTCTGGGCACGATGGGCTATGCCGTGCCCGCGGCGATGGGCGCCAAGGTCGGCCGGCCCGACGCGACGGTGTGGGCGATCGACGGTGACGGCTGCTTCCAGATGACCAACCAGGAGCTGGCCACCTGCGCCCTGGAAGGCATCCCGATCAAAGTTGCGATCATCAACAACGGTTCGCTCGGCATGGTCCGGCAGTGGCAGACCCTGTTCTACGACCAGCGGTACTCCAACACCGATCTGGGCACCCGGCCGGCGGACGGCGGCGGTTCCGCGGCCGGTTCAAGCGCCAGTGCCCGTGCCGGAGCCGGAGCCGGCAACTCGCGCCGGGGGGCGCGCCGGGTGCCGGACTTCGTGCGCCTCGCCGAGGCGCTCGGTTGCGTCGGGATGCGCTGCGAGTCGCCGGAGGAGGTCGACGCCACGATCGACAAGGCGATGGCGGTCGACGACGCGCCGGTCGTGGTGGACTTCGTCGTCCACCGGGATGCGATGGTGTGGCCGATGGTCGCCGCCGGCGCGAGCAACGACGACATCAGAATTGCTCGGGACATCGCCCCCGACTTCGACTACGAAGAGGTTTAGGTCGTGACCACGCACACACTGTCGGTGCTGGTGGAGAACAAGCCCGGGGTGCTCGCCCGGGTCGCGGGGCTGTTCTCCCGGCGCGGCTTCAACATCGAGTCGCTCGCGGTCGGGCCGACCGAACACGACGACATCTCCCGTATGACGATTGTCGTCTCCGTTGACGAGCTACCGCTCGAGCAGGTCACGAAACAGCTCAACAAGCTGGTCAACGTCATCAAGATCGTCGAAATGGAGCCGGCGGTCTCGGTGCGGCGGGAACTGGTCCTGATCAAGGTGCGGGCGGACCTGTCCGTCCGCTCGCAGGTCCTCGAGACCGTCCAGCTCTTCCGCGCGAAGGTGGTCGACGTCGCCCCGGACGCGGTCACCGTGGAGGCCACCGGCACCCGCGACAAGCTCGACGCCCTCATCCGGATACTCGAACCGTTCGGCATCAGGGAGCTGGTCCAGTCCGGCATGGTCGCCCTCGGCCGAGGCTCGCGATCGATTACCGACCGTAGTCTGCGTGCTCTCGACCGGACGGCTTGAAGGTCCCGAAGGCCCAGGTCCCCGGACCACTATGAGGGCCGAAGGCGGCGCGATGATGTTTCTTTCGCGCGGCCGGAGGCCCAACTGCCCGGACCACTGAAGAAGAATCGAGGAGATTCGCCCACGATGGCCGAGATCTACTACGACGCCGACGCGTCGCTCGACAACATCACCAATCGCAGGGTCGCCGTCATCGGGTACGGCAGCCAGGGTCACGCGCACGCTCTCAACCTGCGGGACAGCGGTGTGGACGTCCGGGTCGGCCTGCCCGAGGGCAGCCGCAGCCGGTCGAAGGCCGCCGAGCAGGGCCTGCGGGTGCTCACCCCGGCCGAGGCGTCGGCCGAGGCGGACGTGATCATGCTGCTCGCGCCGGACACGACCCACCGCAAGATCTACGCGGAGTCCATCGCACCCAACCTGTCGCCGGGCAAGGCGCTCGCGTTCGGCCACGGATTCAACATCCGGTACGGGCTGATCGAGCCCCCGGCCGGGGTGGACGTGTTCATGGTCGCCCCGAAGGGCCCGGGGCATCTGGTCCGGCGGACCTTCACCGAGGGCAAGGGCGTTCCCGTGCTGGTCGCGGTGGAGTCCGACGCGTCGCAGGGCGCGCTCGCGCTCGCGCTCGCCTACGCCAAGGCGATCGGCGGCACCCGCGCCGGCGCGCTGCGCACGACCTTCACCGAGGAGACCGAGACCGACCTCTTCGGCGAGCAGGCTGTGCTGTGCGGCGGCGCGAGCGCGCTGGTACAGGCCGGCTTCGAAACGCTGGTCGAGGCCGGATACCAGCCCGAGGTGGCCTACTTCGAGTGTCTGCACGAGCTCAAGCTGATCGTCGACCTGATGTACGAGGGTGGCGTCAGCCGGATGCGGTACTCGATCTCGGACACGGCCGAGTACGGCGATGTCACCCGTGGCCCGCGCGTGGTGACGCAGTCGGTGAAGGACGAGATGCGCCGCATCCTCGCCGAGATCCGGGACGGCTCGTTCGCCCGTGAGTGGGTGGCCGAGGACGACGCGGGCCGCCCGCAGTTCACCAAGCTCGTCGAGGAGGGCAAGAAGCACCCGATCGAGCAGGTCGGCGCCCAGCTGCGTCCGCTGATGTCCTGGATCGCCGAGCCCGTCGACTGACCCCACCTAATGGCCTGGCCCGGCGGGCACGCGATCGTCAACCTTTGCGCGCCTGCCGGGCCGGCCGCGGACACCGGGGATTTCCCGGCTGGACAACCCCGGTACATCACCGGTAGCGGCCCGCAGTGGGTACGCTGGCGGCGCTCGCAACCATGCTTGCCAACCTGCGGGCGGTCATCCCTTGCCGTCTTCTCAAGGAGCCTTACCGTGCCCGTCGTCCTGGTTGCCGAGGAGTTGTCACCGGCCGGGCTGGAACTGCTGTCCAGCGAGTTCGAGGTCCGCCATCTCGACGGGACCGACCGGGTCGCGCTTCTGGGCGCGATCCCCGACGCCGATGCTCTGATCGTGCGCAGCGCGACCAGGGTGGACGCGGAGGTGCTCGCCGCCGCCCGCTCGCTCAAGGTCGTCGCCCGCGCGGGGATCGGGCTGGACAACGTTGACGTCGCCACCGCCACCACCCGCGGTGTGATGGTTGTCAACGCTCCGCTGTCGAACATCGTCAGCGCCGCCGAGCACGCCGTCGCGCTGCTGACGGCGGTGGCCCGCCGCATTCCGGCGGCCAATGCCGCGCTGCGTGGCGGTGAGTGGAAGCGCTCGAAGTACGTCGGCGTCGAACTCGCGGACAAGACCGCGGGCGTGGTGGGGCTCGGGCGCATCGGCCTGCTGGTCGCGCAGCGGCTGGCCGCCTTCGGTATGAAGATCGTCGCCTACGACCCGTACGTCTCGGTGGGCCGCGCCGCCCAGCTGGGGGTGCGCCTTGTCGACCTCGACGAACTGTTGCGGATCAGCGACGTCATCACGATCCACCTGCCCAAGACGCCGGAGACGCTCGGCCTCATCGGCAAGGACGAGCTCGAGCGCGTCAAGCCAGGCGTGATCATCATCAACGACGCCCGGGGCGGGCTCATCGACGAGGTGGCCCTCGCCGACGCCGTCCGTGACGGCCGGGTGGGCGGCGCCGGCATCGACGTGTTCGCCACCGAACCGACCACGTCCTCGCCCCTGTTCGAGCTGGACAACGTGGTGGTCACCCCGCATCTGGGGGCGTCCACCGAGGAGGCCCAGGAGAAGGCGGGCATCGCGGTGGCCCGGTCGGTGCGGCTGGCGCTGCGCGGCGAGTTCGTCCCGGACGCGGTGAACGTGCAGGCCGGTGGGGTTGTGGCCGAGGACGTGCGGCCCGGGCTGCCGCTCGCGGAGAAGCTCGGCCAGCTGTTCACCGGCTTCGCCGGCGGCCTCGCCGCCGCGATCACCATCGAAATCCGTGGTGAAATCGTCGCCCATGACGTGTCGGTGCTGCAGCTCGCCGCGCTCAAGGGAGTGTTCACCGACGTGATCGAGGAGCCGGTCACCTACGTCAACGCGCCGCTGCTCGCCAAGAGCCGGGGGGTCGACGTCGCGCTGGAGACGTTCGAGGAAAGCCCTGACTACCGCAATCTCGTCACGATCCGCGGTGTGCTCGCGGACGGGACACCGGTGTCGGTGAGCGGGACGCTGACCGGTCCCCGGCAGGTCGAGAAGGTCACCGCGATCGACGACTTCGAGGTGGACATCCGTCCCCAGGCGCACCTGGCGTTCTTCCGCTACGAGGACCGTCCGGGGGTGGTGGGCGCGGTCGGTGCGCTGCTGGGCGAGGCCCAGATCAACATTGCCGGTGCTCAGGTCAGCCGCCGCAAGGCCGGTGGTGAGGCACTGATATCGCTCGCGCTCGACGACGCGGTGCCACAGGACGTCCTGACCGAGATCGCCAAGATCATCGGGGCGTCCACGGCCCGGTCGGTGAGCCTCAGAGGGGAGTAGCCGACCGGCTCCTCGCCGAGCGGACGTCGTTTCGCCGCCGTCCGGCCCAAGCCGCCGGACCATCTCGCCGCCGTCCGGCCCGTGGCCCGTGGCCCGTGGCCCGTGGCCCGTGGCC
>NZ_CAAAFR010000177.1:0-29431 GCF_900634745.1 Protofrankia symbiont of Coriaria ruscifolia | reverse complement strand
GCCCGTGGCCCGTGGCCCGTGGCCCGTGGCCCGTGGCCCGTGGCCCGTGGTGCGGGTCGCCGCGGGTTGTGGTGACCTGCCCCCTGGTTCGATGGCCATGGTATTGAAAACGGGCCCCCGGGTTTACCGTGAAAACCATGGCTCGGGACGGTCGGGACCCGTTCGAGGGGTTGCACCTCGATGACAGTTTTGTGCGTTCTGCGCGCTTCATCGAGCCGTCAGCCGATGAACGCACGACAGCCTCCAGCCGGACCCCGCACGGCCGCTGCCGGGTGGAACCCGTCCAGCCGGGAGGTCAGCGAGCGTTCTACCGCTGGGTATGGGCGCCCGGCTCCCCGCGTGGCCGCCGGGCCACCAGGCTGGTGGCGTTCCTGACGCTGCTGGCCGGGATGGCGGGTCTCGGCCTTTTCCTGCTTCGCCACGGCCCGCGCGCGGCGGTGGTGTCCGCCTCGGCGCCCTCGGCCGGCACCCCGGTCCGGATGCAGGATCCCGCTCCCGCCGCCGCGTCGGGCTCGGCACCGGCTACCAGCACGGCCACGAGCCCGGCCGTGCTGTCCGTCCGGGCGCAGCGGTTCACGCTCGATCCCTCCCTGCTTGCCGGTCTGCGGCCGGGAGACTGCCTGGTCTGGAGCCCGGATCCGGCAGGCGAGGTCACGCCCACCCGGGTGGGGTGCGACCGGCCGCACGTCGACCAGGTGACGGGGACGGTCGACCTCACCGGTCCCTTCCCCGGCTGGCCGGGCCGGCCGGCACTGGACGCCGCCGCCTCGAAGGACTGCGCGGACGCCGCGCGCAACCTCTTCGGTGGGACCGACGCCGTCCCCCACATGCAGGTTGCGTCGATCTACCCGGAGGAAGCGGCTTGGCAGGCCGGTACCCACGCGTTGGTGTGTACCGTGCGCACCGACGATCTGCGGCCGCGGGTGAGTCCGGCCCAGGCCGCGGGGCTGCCGACCTGACGTCACGGGCCTGATGGACCTCACACCGCCCGCCGGCGACCTGAAGCCTGCCCGGCCCATCGGGTAGGGGGTCGGGCGGCGTCGGCCGTCGAGTAGTAGGCTCCGACAAGAATGCATGCGCTTCTGCTTCTTAGTTGCCGCGGCGGGGCCTGAGACAGGTCGGCTTCCTCGCCGCGGGGTTTGGTGCGCGCTGGCCACCGCAGGCTTTTCTCCACGAAGCAGGAGCGGCAGAAGCAGTGACCACTTCACAGCAAACTTCTGGTATGCCCGTCGACAAGTACCGGCCGTTCATCCCGGTCGACCTCCCCGACCGGACCTGGCCGAACCAGACGATCACACGTGCGCCCCGGTGGTGCAGCGTCGACCTGCGCGACGGCAATCAGGCGCTGATCGACCCCATGACCCCGGCGCGGAAGATGCAGATGTTCCAGCTGCTGGTACGGATGGGCTACAAGGAGATCGAGGTGGGCTTTCCCGCCGCGAGCCAGACGGACTTCGACTTCATCCGGCAGCTCATCGACGGCGAGCACATTCCCGACGACGTCACCATCCAGGTGCTGACCCAGGCGCGTGAGGAGCTGATCGAACGTACGGTCTCCTCGCTCGTCGGCGCGCCGAATGCGCTCGTGCACCTGTACAACTCGACGTCGACACTGCAGCGCCGGGTGGTGTTCGGGCTTGACCGGGGCGGCATCACCGACATCGCCGTCCAGGGTGCGCAGTGGTGTGCTCGTTATGCGGAGAAGCTGCTGGCGGGGACGGACGTCCGCTGGCAGTACAGCCCGGAGTCGTTCACCGGAACCGAGCTGGACTATGCCCTCGAGGTCTGCGAGGCGGTCATGGACGTCTGGCAGCCCACACCCGATCGGCCGGTCGTGCTGAACCTGCCGGCGACCGTGGAGATGTCCACGCCCAACGTCTACGCCGACCAGATCGAGTGGATGTCACGCAATCTGACCCGGCGTGAGGCGGTCGTGTTGTCCCTGCATCCCCACAACGACCGTGGCTGTGCCGTGGCCGCCGCGGAACTCGGGGTGCTGGCGGGTGCCGATCGGATCGAGGGATGCCTGTTCGGCAACGGCGAACGCACCGGCAACGTCTGCCTGGTGACATTGGGGCTCAACCTGTTCTCCCAGGGCGTCGACCCGGAAATCGACTTCGGCGACATCGACGAGATTCGCCGGACCGTGGAGCACTGCAACCAGATTCTGGTGCATCCGCGGCATCCCTACGGTGGCGATCTTGTCTACACGGCTTTCTCCGGTTCCCATCAGGACGCCATCAAGAAGGGCTTCGAGGCCATGGAACGGACCGGGCAGCGGCTGTGGGAGGTGCCCTATCTGCCCATCGACCCGATGGACGTCGGCCGGTCCTACGAGGCCGTGATCCGGGTGAACAGCCAGTCGGGTAAAGGTGGCGTCGCCTATCTGCTGAAGTCGGAGCATTCCCTGGACCTGCCCCGCCGGCTGCAGATCGAGTTCTCCCACGTCGTGCAGCGCCACACCGAGGACACCGGTGGGGAGGTGACCGGCGAGCAACTGTGGTCGATCTTCTCCCGGGAGTACTTCCTGGCCGAATCCGCGGCCGACGCTCCGTTGGAGCTGCTCGGCTCCCGGACTACCGCAGCTCACGGGGAACGCGACGAGGTGCGGGTGTCGGTCCGCATCCACGGCGGCGAGGAGATCATCAGCGGCACCGGCAACGGGCCGATCGACGCGTTCGTCGCCGCACTGCGTACCCGGGACGTCGAGGTACGTGTGCTCGACTATCACGAGCACGCTCTGGGCTCGGGAGCGGACGCGCGGGCCGCGGCCTATCTCGAAGTGGCCGTGGGGGACAGGGTGTTCTGGGGCGTGGGGATCGACCCGAACATCGTCACCGCGTCCCTGCGCGCCGTGGTGAGCGCGGTCAACCGGGCCGCGCGGGATCAGCGCATCGCTACGGGTAGCTGAGCCGCCACGCATATCTGGCCCGCCGCTGGTATCCGGGTCACCAGGAGTGCCCGGGCCGTCCGGGGCACGGTCATTCGGCCGGGCCGCGGGCCGGGTGTACCACTGCCTGGTCCGCGGCCCGGTCCGCGTCTTTCCGCAGATTCGGACGGTTGCGTTTCCGCAGATCCGGGTGGACGCCGGACATCTCCGCGAGCCGGAGCATCAGCCGTTCGATCCGGACCAGGCCGACCGGTCGACCCATCTCGGTGACTACCACGACCGGGTCGAACCGCAGCGACGGCGCGCGGCTCATCGCCCGGCGTGCCACGTCGACGACGTGTTCGTCGGGCCTGGCGACCATACTGACCGGGACACGCCGGGCGGCGCCGCCGAGGGGCGCGGGTAGCTCCAGCGCCACCGGGTGATGCTGCCGGTTCACGACGATGGCCGCGCCGCCGCCGGACCGCGGCCGTGACGGTATGTCGAGCCAGCAGGCAGCCTTCTGCGGGGCGCCCCGGCGCGCCCGGTCGTCCCCGAAGGAGATCCGTACCTGTTCGAGCAGACTGCCCACCCCCTCGCCGCGCTCGGTCCGTTGGGCGAGCAACCGGATACGCCTGGAGATCGCGGGGTCGAGGCGCTGCCAGGTGTCCGCGGGGCGGCCCAGATACCAGCCCTGCCCGAGCGGGACGCCGAGCCCCACGAGCACGGCAAGTTCCTCGTCGCGTTCGATGCCCTCGGCGATCACCCAGGCGTCCAGCCGGCTGGCGAAGACGTTGACCAGTTCGGTCAATGTCCGCCGCACCTGATCGCCATCGGCGCGGGCGACCAGGTCGCGGTCAAGTTTGACCAGGTCAGGGCGGATCTTGGCGATCTGGCGCAGCCCGGCGTAGCCGGAACCGACGTCGTCCATGGCGATGAAGCTGCCGCGCTCGCGCAGCGCCTGGGTGGTGGCGGCCAGCTCGGGAGTCCGCTCGGCGCTGACCGTCTCGTTGAGTTCGAGAACAAGCCGGCTCAGATCGGCGTCGACCCAGACCGCGGCCACCTCCGGGGTTGTCAGCAGGTTCGGCATGACGTTGACGGTGAGAAAACAGTTGGGCGGGAGCTGGTCGCGTGCCGCCAGCGCCGCGCGAAGCACCCTGGCCTCGAAGTGGGCGGCGATCCCGGCACGTTCGGCGGCGGCGAACCACCGGTCGGGCGAGGGAGTCGGTGCTGTTCCGAAACGCGCCAGTACCTCGTATCCGGCGATGACGCCGCGCCGGAGGTCGACGATCGGCTGGAAGACGATGCGCGGCTGACCGGGATCGGCCAGGGCGTTGCGCAATGCGTCGGACCATTCGTCCGCGGAGTCGATCGCATGCTGGGGGTCGGAGTGGGCCGGTACTGAAAGCGTTTGAACGATCATGCGTCGTACACTCCCTTGTGTCGTCGCATGCCACACGTGCCCGACCGGGGGAGATTCCCCCTCGCCTCCAGCCGGTTACGGGAGCTGCTTCCTGATGCAGTTGTGGGATGTGATCGGTGCACTGTACGTGAGGACCTTTATCGCCATCGGCGATTCATCGTGCGTGTCGCGAAGCCTCTTCTCATGTCAGTCGTTTCTCGCCCAACCGGAACAATCGTGAGAAGCGGCTTTTTCCTCATTTTTCAAGCTGTGCGCGTCTGGATATATCATGCCGGTTTTCATCCGATTTTCGGTGGCATTCGTCCCGCGGCTCGGCAGCGGCCCTGCGGCTGACCTGGCGCGTGGGTACCCGTGGGCGGTGCCGGTCCGAGGGGACTGGAAGCTGGGGCGGGCGCCGGGGCTGGCGCGTGACAGATTACAGTCGCGTTCATGAGGCTTGCGGTCATCGGCGGGGATGGCATCGGACCAGAGGTCGTCGCGGAGGGCCTGCGCGTGCTGCGTGCCGTCGAGCCCAAGGTGGAGACCACCGACTATGACCTGGGCGCGCGTCGCTGGTACGCCACCGGTGAGACCCTGCCGGACTCGGTGCTCGCGGAGCTGCGCGAGCACGACGCGATCCTGCTCGGTGCGGTCGGTGACCCCGGGGTGCCCAGCGGCATCCTCGAACGCGGGCTCCTGCTGCGGCTGCGCTTCGAGCTCGATCACTATGTCAACCTGCGTCCCGTCCGGCTGTACCCGGGCGTCACCACGCCGCTGGCGGGCGAGCCCACCATCGACATGGTGGTGGTACGGGAGGGGACCGAGGGCCCGTACGTGGGCGCCGGCGGTACCCTGCGCCGCGGCACACCGTTCGAGGTGGCCACCGAGGAGAGCCTCAACACCCGCTTCGGTGTCGAACGCGTCGTGCGGGACGCGTTCCGCCGGGCGCGGGCACGCCCCCGGCGGCGGCTCACCCTCGTTCACAAGACCAACGTCCTGACCAACGCCGGAGACCTCTGGTTGCGTACTGTCGCCGAGGTCGCCCGCGAGTTCAGTGAGGTCCAGGTCGACTACCAGCACGTGGACGCCGCGTCGATGTTCTTCGTCACCGATCCGGGACGTTTCGACGTGGTCGTGACCGACAACATGTTCGGGGACATCCTCACCGACATCGGTGCCGCGATCACCGGCGGTATCGGACGGGCCGCCAGCGGCAACCTCGATCCGTCCGGAACGAACCCGAGCATGTTCGAACCGGTGCACGGCAGCGCGCCCGACATAGCCGGGCAGGGGATCGCCGACCCGACCGCCACCGTGCTGTCGGTTGCGATGCTGCTGGAGCATCTGGGCCGGGTGGACGAAGCGGCCCGGGTGGAGGCGGCGGTTGCCGCTTCCCTGGCCGACCGTTCCCGACCGCGAACCGGATACTCGCGTGACCAGATCTCCACGCGCGAGGTCGGGGAGGACCTGGCGGCGCGAGTCGCCGGCTGAGTGCGAGTCGCCGGCTAAGTTGCTTCTGCGCCCCTTTCTTGTACCCCACTCCGGGGATCGTTCGAAACTGTCTGTCATCAAATCTGTTCAGAAGGTAACTGTCCGAACTTGCACTGATGCGAATGGCCGGAGAAACGCTATCCTCTGAAGGGCCGTAGATCCGGTACGACGGCAGCCGACGGGGCCTGACCACGGCGAAGATCGGCAAGATCGTCACTCGCCCGCACGCTTCGTCGCATACGCCTGGAGTCATTCGTGTCCATTACACCGACGTCAAAAATCTGGATGAGCGGTCAGTTCGTCGACTGGGACGACGCCCGCATCCACGTTCTCAACCCGACGCTGCACTACGGCTGGGGTGTCTTCGAGGGCATCCGCGCCTACCCCACCGCCCACGGCAGCGCCGTGTTCCGCCTGACCGACCACGTCGCGAGGCTGTACCGCAGCGCCAAGATCTACATGATGGAGCCGGCGTTCACGCAGGCCGAACTCGTCGCCGCAATCAAGGAGACGGTCGCGGTCAACAAGGTCGACGCCTGCTACATCCGGCCGCTGATCTATCTCGGGTACGGCGAGATGGGCCTCAACCCGCTGCCTTCCTCGATCGAAGTGATGATCGCGGTCTGGCCCTGGGGCGCCTACCTCGGTGACGATGCGGAGAAGAACGGCTGCCGGGCCACCGTGTCCACCTGGCGTCGCAACGACAACAACATCATCCCGCCGGCGGCCAAGGCGTCCGGGCAGTATCTCAACTCCTCGCTGGCCAAGGTCGCGGCGCTCAAGGCCGGTTACGACGAGGCCATTCTGACCAGTCCCAACGGGCACGTCGCCGACGGGTCGGGAGAGAACGTCTTCATCGTGTCGGGCGGTACGGTGATCACCCCGCCGCTCAGTGACGGGCCGCTCGGCGGCATCACGCGGGCGTCCATCATGCAGATCGCCGCGGACGAGGGTTACGAGGTCCGCGAGCAGCACATCGTCCGCACCGACCTGTACCTGGCGGACGAGGCCTTCTTCACCGGAACCGCGGCCGAAATGGTGCCGATCGTCGAGATCGACGACCGGCCCGTCGGATCGGGCCGGCCCGGCCCGATCACGCGCGAACTGCTCGGCCTGTTCCACCAGGCGACCCGTGGGGAGCTCGACCGTTACAAGAACTGGAACGAGCTCGCCCAGGAGTCCTGACTCCCTACGACAGCTGGTTACCCAGCCCCAGCTGGTCGCCGGCCAGCTGGTCACCGGCCCGTGGGCGGGCGCGACCACGTCCTGCCCACGGGTTTGCCGTCTCCGGTGACGGTCTGGTCAGCGGAGCATTCCACGCCTAACCTCTCCTGTCAGGCTCTCGTTTCACAAGTTCACAAGCTCTGGGGAGAGGCGTGATGCGGGTTTCCGACGGGATGACCGTTCCGGTTCTCGTGATTGGTCCGAAGCACACCCTGCGTCAGGCGGCGCGGCTGATGGCCGTCCGGAAGGTGGGCGCGGCCATTGTGCGGGACGTCGACGGCGAAGGATACAGCATCCTTACTGAACGTGATGTTCTTCTGTCCGTGGCGGATGGTCAGAATCCGGATGCCGAGCTGGTCGGCGATCACATCGCTCGTGACGTCGTGTTCGCCGATCCCGGCTGGTCGCTGGCGGAAGCCGCCGGATCGATGCTTCGCGGCGGATTTCGGCATCTGATCGTCTGCGATCGGGGCGAAGTAGCCGGCGTGCTGTCCATGCGCGATGTAGTGCGTTGCTGGAGCGAACAGCGTGCATCCGTTTAGAAACTGGTGTGCTGCTGTTTGATCGACTGTTCCTTCTGTGCCGTTTTTTGCTCCACCGACGCACATCACTGCTCAAGCGGGGCGCCGGGCGCCCACATTTCCCGACATTAGCGCTACGGTCACGGTGTGCAGGAGGAAGAGGCGGTCGCGCTGCTGCGGGCGACCACATTGCTGAAGGAACTGGACGAGCCGGCCCTGGCGCGTCTCGCCGCACGGTCTGTCGTGCGCCGATACCGCCGCGGTCAGGTTGTGCTCACCGAAGGTGATCCCGCTGACACGTTGCTCGTGGTGGCCTCCGGCCGCCTGAAGGTGCTCACGACCGCCGACGACGGCCGTGACCACGTCCTGAACATAGCCGGTCCCGGCGACACCCTCGGTGAACTCAACATCGTCGAGGCTGGTCCGCGGTCTGCCAGTGTCGAGGCGCTGGAGCCCAGCGAAGCCGTCGTGCTCGACCGTGCCGCCGTGTGGGAGCTGGTACGGGAGCGCCCGGCCGTCGCCGAGCAGCTCATCCGGGCGCTGGTGGCCCACGTCCGCCGGCTGACGGGGGCAAACGCCGACCTGGTCTTCCTCGACCTGCCCCGGCGCGTCGCCAAGCTGCTGCTGATGCGGATGCGGGAGTCCGGGCGTCCGCTGATCGAACTGGGCCTGACCCAGACCGAGATCGCCTCCCTCCTGGGTGGCTCACGCCAGTCGGTCAACCAGGCGCTGCGAGAGTTCGAGAAGCGCAACTGGATCCTGGCCGAGGGGCAGACGGTCACCATCCTCCAGGTTGAGCGCCTGCGCCGCTTTGCCGGCGACTGACGGAGCTTTGCCTCAGACAGCGGCTTCGTCGAGCTCTGGGGACCCCGAGCTCCTGGGCGGGTGGCGCCGTACAGTGGACAATCGGCGGTGAACCCGCCCTCGTCGCGCGTGCCGGCTGCCCACCCATGCCGCCGGACGCGTGACACCCCGCAGATCCGCAGGTGAGCAGGTGAGAGGCGCGCCGTGCAGCCAGATGACCCCGATTCCTTTCACGTCTACGACACGACACTGCGTGACGGGACCCAGCAGGAGGGGTTGTCGCTGTCGGTCGGCGACAAGATCGCGATAGCCCGGCACCTCGACGAGATCGGCGTCGGCTTCATCGAGGGCGGCTGGCCCGGGTCGAACCCGAAGGACGCCGAGTTCTTCCGCCGGGCCCGTACCGAGCTGCGTCTGGACCATGCCGTGCTCACCGCCTTCGGCGCGACCCGCAGGGCCCGGACGGTCGCCGCCGACGACACGCAGGTCGCCGCCCTGCGGGAGGCCGGCACGGACGTCGTCTGCCTGGTCGCGAAGTCCGACCTCCGGCACGTCGAGCGGGCGCTGCGCACCACCCCCACCGAGAACCTCGCGATGATCCGTGACACCGTGGCGCATCTGCACGCCGAGGGCAAGCGGGTGTTCGTCGACGCGGAGCACTTCTTCGACGGTTACCACGCCGACACCGACTACGCACTCGAGGTGGTCCGGGTGGCCGCCGAGGCCGGTGCCGAGGTCGTGGTCCTCTGCGACACCAACGGCGGGATGCTGCCGACACGTATCGGTGACGTCGTTTCTGCCGTCCGCGACATCACCGGTGCCCGCCTGGGCATTCACTGCCACAACGACACCGCCTGCGCGGTCGCGAACACCCTTGTCGCGGTCGAGGCCGGGGCCACCCACGTCCAGGGCACCGCCAACGGCTACGGCGAGCGATGCGGCAACGCTGACCTGTTCAGCGTCGTGGCCGGGCTGGAGACCAAGCTCGGACGCCGGGTGCTGCCCCCGGGCAGACTGCGCGAGCTGGTCCGGGTATCGCACGCCATCGACGAGATCACCAACTCCGCTCCGGACCCCCACCGCGCCTACGTCGGCGCGAGCGCGTTCGCCCACAAGGCCGGCCTGCACGCCAGCGCCGTCAAGGTTGACCCGGACATGTACCAGCACATCGATCCCGCCGAGGTCGGCAACGACATGCGGATGCTGGTCTCGGAGCTCGCCGGCCGGGCCACGATCGAGCTCAAGGGCCGTGAACTGGGGCTGGACCTCTCCGATCAGCGGGAGGCGCTGGGCCGGGTCGTCGACCTGGTGAAGGAACGGGAAGCGATCGGCTACACCTACGAGGCCGCGGAGGCGTCGTTCGAGCTGCTGCTGCGGGACGAGGTCGAAGGCGCGCAGCGGTTCTTCACCCTCGAGTCGTGGCGCGTGATCGTCGAGCGGCGACCGGACGGTGAGGTCGTCAGCGAAGCGACCGTCAAACTCGTCCTGAACGGTGTGCGGCACGTGTCCACGGCCGAGGGCAACGGCCCGGTCAACGCCCTCGACCGCGCACTGCGGGAAGCGCTGGAAAAGGGCTACCCCGGCCTTGTCGATCTCGACCTGGTCGATTACAAGGTGCGCATCCTCGACGGCAGGTCCGGCACCGGCGCGGTGACCAGGGTCCTGGTCGGCACCAGCGACGGGCGCGACAGGTGGGACACCGTCGGCGTCGACGAGAACATCATCGCGGCCTCGTGGGAGGCCCTGCAGGACGCCGTCACCTACGGCCTGCGCCGCCAGGGTTAGGACATTCGCCATCTTCAACCACCGACCGATCTCCGACCGGTAATCAGCAAGGTGTCCGGGGCCGAGCACCGGTCCAGCCGGGTTGTCCGGATACCGGTGAAGGAGAATTGACGCAGAAGCCCGGTCCAGTCATCGGGCGAGGCAAGAGAGTGCACCGACCGTGCCGGTGGGCCGCTGGAACGCGGCAACCGAATCCCACCGGCCACCGTGGAGTCCCAGACCGAGAAGACAAGCCAGCCACCCGGCCTGAGCCGATCGCGAATCCGGGCCAGGAGCGGAGCCGGTGGGCACAGGCCGACGGCACCGAAGACGCTGTAGCAGACGTCGATGGGTTCGCAGGTGGCGAGGTAGAGGGCCGCGTCGGTGCAGTGGAAGACCGGGGATGACCATCGGGCGCGGGCGCGGCGGATCTGGGAGGGGGCGGCGTCGATTCCGACCCCGCGGGCGCCGCGGTGGTCGACGAGGTAGGCAAGATTGTCGCCGGTGCCGCAGCCGAGTTCGACTACGCGCTTGCCTCGGATGTCGCCGAGGAGTTCGGCGCCTGGGTCGTCGACGCCGGTGCGGGTCCAGCGGAACCTGTGGATGGCGGGCCGAGTGTCGAGGTCGCCGGCCGCGATCCGGGCGCGGGCGTGCCGCTCCCAGACTGCGGTGTTGATCGTTACAGGGTCGGGATGCCCAGGCATGTGATCGCCTCGCGGAGGTGGCGGCGGACGACCTGCGCGACGAAGTCGTCCTGGCTGGAGTCGTTGATCCAGGTGGTGGCCTGTTCGAGATACCAGGCGATGATCCACAGCCGGTGCCAGCCGAGCGCCCAGGCTTCCGGGGGAAGACCCGCGCGTGGCCGGGAAGCCTCGCCGTACCCGCCGGCCCGGATGTAGCCCCAGATCATCCGGCGGAGTGCCGCCGGATCGGCCGGGCCAGTGGTGCCCTGCCAGGAGGCCAGGTCGAGCAGACCGGGGCCGGTGAAGGCTCGCGCCCAGTCGAGCAGCCGCCAGCCGTCCGGGCCGATGTGCAGGCTTGTGGGGTGGAACTCGCTGTGGCACAGCCCGAACGGCGGTAGATCGGCGCCGAGGGAGAGGCGATCAGCATGATCGTCCAGTGCCAGGAGTGGACCGTCGAGGTCCGTGGTGTCGGTCCACCGGCCGGATGACCGCAGGTCGGCGAGGCTCGCGGCTGCGCGCCCCGGCAGTTCGATCAGCGTCTTGCGGTCGAGGACGGGGAGGAAGCCGGCCGGGTCGGCATTGTGGGTGGCCACGGCCGCCGCGATGCCGTCGTCCACGGTCGCTTCCCGGACCGGTTCGCCGAGGTCTTCGAGCAGCATGCCGAGCATCCCGTCGTGTTCCACACTCGCGATCAGCCGAGGGGCCGGGATGCCCTGGGCTGCCACGTGGCGCAGCGCGTCCGCCTCGCCGGTGAACGGCTTACGCGCGAACTTGAAGATCACTCGTTGGTCGCCAGGGAAGATCAGCCGCTCGACCCCGGACAGGATCCAGACCCGTACCGGCGTACGCGAGAGCAGGCCGTGTAGGCCGGTCTGTGCGGTGAGCCGGTCGAGCAGCGCGGTCGTGTCGTCCATCGTTCGAGTCTCCGTGTCGCATGACGCCGGCCGACAACGTCGAGCAGTAGCGCCACGTCACCGGCCGGCGGGGATCGGCTACAGGTCAGGGCAGGGCGGGCCGGCCCGTGGCAAGGTTGAGGATGGAGGTGATCCAGCTCCGCTTGAAGGCGGACAGGTCAGCCTGGAACCGGTCGAGGTCGACACCGAACGGGACAACGGCGCCGCCGGACATGTTCGCCGAGGACTGGCACCCGTGGACGAGACGGCCACCCAGCGCCGCGTGTGCCTTGACCGCCTCGACCCGGCGGTATTCGTTGAAGAAACCGCCGTGGTAGAGATCGTCGACCCGCTCGGCGCCGTCCGCGTCCAGGTCGTAGACGACCCGGGCGGTGGCCGGGAAGAACCAGGCCGGCCCGATGTCGGTGATCTCCCCGGACAGCTCGACCCGGTTGAGCGCCGCCAGCGTCGCGGACTCTCGCAGGATGCGGACGTCGGTGGCGGTGACGTTGGACAGGTCGGGATCGTCCAGCCGCTCGGCGGAGAACAGGTGGTGGTAGACCCGGTCGGCGGTCCGCAGCACCTGGGCCGGGTCGGAGGCCCGTTGGCCGTAGGCGCGCACGAACTCCAGGGTCTGCTGCTCGACCGCGAACTGTTCGGTTTCCTCCGCCGACAGCAGCCGCTCGACCACGAGATCCCAGTCGACGAGCATCCAGACCGGGGACGTGCTGCGGCGGAAGAAGTACCGGTCCGGGTCGACGGTGACCGTGGTTCCGCCCACGGTGATCCCGGGAATGCGGTTCCAGGCCGGGGTGAAAGGTTCGGTCATCTCGGCCGAGAAGGTGTTGGCGCTGTCGGGTTTCGTGGCGAGCATGGCTCACCGTCCTTTCGGGTTGTCCGTGCGCCCGCCGGACGGCGGTTGTCACGAGGTACAAGATCATCTGTGCCGATCCGGGCAGGCTCAAGGACGACGAAGTGAGAGCCCACCCGGCCGGCTTACAGGTCGGCGCCGCGCGGAGAACAGAACCAACCCGCCTGCTGCCGACGTCTGCTGCCGCGACCTTCCCGGTTGGGTGTGTGGCCCTGGGGGTTGAGACCGGGAATGCCGCGCCGGTGCCGGTAATCCTGCCCCCGGCCGGACCGGCAGCCCAGCGCGCGCCGCCATGGCGCGAGTACCAGAAATTCAGTGCTCCGTGGCATGGCGCGACGCACTATCCTGTCAGGCCGCTCTGCGGTAAGGTCATGCGCGGACTGTCGAACCACTCGGGGTGCACGCCTTTCAGGGCGTGATACCAAAACACAAAAAACTTGAAGCAAGGCGGCAGCCCCACGGCGCGAACATCACGGGGCAGTAGACGAAGACAAAAAGAAGGCACGCGGTTCGCGCACTCTCGCCGCAACCATCCCGGGGCAGACCGACGCATGGTGCCGGGCTGCCGCTTTTGGTTGCGCGGTCCTTTCGGTCGAGCGAGAGGCGCTTCGCCGGTACCGGCTACACCCAGGGGCAAGTCCTCATTGCCAGCATCGACAACTGGACTGATCTTGCTGGTTAAGAATGTCTCTACTTGGTCAAGCCCGGCCCCCGGCCGGGACGTGGTGGCGCGGTCGCCGCGCGGCCGACTGCGCGTGGCCCTGGCGGGCCGTGCTCGCCGGGCGCGTCGTTCGCGCCGCCAATTGCCGGAAGAGTCTCCACGTTGACATTAGGCAACTACGATCAGCGACGAGGAGCGGCGTTCCGGGACGAGGTGAGCCGACATGCGTCATGATCCGTCCGCGTTCGTCATTCCGGCCGACTTCTGGGAACGCCCCAAGGTCGTCGACGCGCTGACGGGGCGCGATGTCGGCGCCCTCTTCCGGCTGGTACAGCAGTACGCCGGAGCCAGCCAGCCCGGCATCGGCACGCGCGTGGGTCTGGCCCAGCCAGACATCAGCAAGTACGCGAACGGCAAGCGAGTCGCCACCGAGTTCGACCTATTTGAGCGGGTCGCCGACGGGCTCGGCCTGCCGGACCACGCCCGGATGCGGCTCGGGCTCGCGCCGCGGGCCGATATCGCACACTGGATCGCGCCGACGCAGCCCGCCACCACACCGGACGTCGACTACGAGGAGCCGGACTCTGTCGAGGAGATCGGCCGCCGCATCGAGACTCTCGGCACCACCAACGTCAGCCCCGCTGTTCTCGCCCACTTCGACGTGCTGATCTCGGCCATCGCCGACGAGTACGAAACGGCGGGACCGGGCTCGCTCGCACCGCGCGTGCTGAAGCAGCGCCGCCGGATGCAGGGCCTTCTGGACGGCCGGCAACCACCCCGCCACCGTGACCGCCTGTACGAGATCGCCGGCCGTCTCTCCGGGATGCTCGGATACATGGCGGTCAACGCCGGCCGGTTCGGGCTCGCCCGCGCCTACTGCGTCGAGGCTCTCCAGATCGCCGATCTGCTCGGCCAGCGGGATCTCGCCGCGTGGGTGCGCGGAACCCAGAGCCTGTGCGAGTACTACGCCGGCAACTATCAGGCCGCCCTGGAATTCGCCCGGGAGGGCCGCCGTCTCGCCGGCGGATCAGCCCAGGAAATCCGCCTCGCGGTGAACGGCGAAGCCCGCGCCCTCGGCCGGCTCGGAGACCAGGGCGGGGTCGACAAGGCCGTGGGCGAGGCGTTCCACCTGGCCGAGCGCCACCCGGTGCCAGGCGGGATGTCGCCCTGCATCTCCTTCGAGCCCTACAGCCTCGCGCGCGTCGCCGCGAACGCCGCCACCGCGTACGTCTCGGTGGGCGAGCCCGACCGGGTGCGGGAGTATGCGGACATGGCCGCCCAGGTCGCCGACCAGTCTCCCTCCGTGTGGAGCCGCTGTCTCGTCCGCCTGGACCTGGCAACCGCCCTGCTGCTCTCCGACGCCCCCGACCCGGAACAGGCCGCAGCCCTGGGCATCGAGGCCCTCACCAGCGCCGCCGGCAACCCGATCGAGTCCATCCGCCGCCGCAGCCACGAACTCGTTACCCAGGCCCAGCCCTGGCACCAGATCGGGCCGGTCACCGAACTCGTCGAGGCGTCCCGCGCACTCGCCCTCCCCTCCGGTGGGAGAAGATGACCACCACACCGACCACAGATTCCGTCGCGGATGACTGGCACCGCTTCGCCGCCCTCGACCGGCTCGGCAACCACTGGGATCGCCCTGGCTGGACACCCGGTCGCCGCTCATACCACTGGATGCTCACGTTCGAGAACGCCACCGACCTGCACACCCTGGCCGCGCGATGCCAGGACCGGTTACGCCTGCCCGTCCTTGACCCCGTCCCTGCCGAAGGGCTGCACCTCACCCTTCAACGTCTCGCCTTCACCGACCAGATCAGCCGTGCGGAACTCGACACCGCCATCCGCGAGACGCGACACCGCCTCGCGGACATCCTCCCGTTCACGCTGACGATCGGGCCACTCGCGGGTTCCTCCGGAGCCGTCCGGTTCAGCGTCCAGCCCTGGGAACCGGTCGTCACCGTCCGCGAGAACATCCTCGATGCCACCGCTGCCACACTCGGCCCGTCCGCAGTCGTCACCAAACCACACGGCTTCCGACCACACATCGGCATCGCATACTGCAACAGCCCCACAGACGCGCAGCCGATCGTGTCCGCAGTCGAGGAGCTTCGACATCTGTCACCGGCCCGAACCGGCGTCAGCGCAGTCGCTCTGGTCGAGCTGCGTCGCGAGGGCCGCGCATACCTGTGGGACACCGTGGCCCGGCTACCGCTGCCCCTCCGCTCCATTGAGGGCGCCATTCCCCTTCGGCCTTCGGCCGACCCGTTGGCGTGAGGCGCGTCCGGTGCCGGTGGCCAACGGCGACCTCGCGCAGGCCCTCGCCAGGTCGACGCGCTCCAGCGGGCCTGGCAGGAGGCTGTGGCCACCGCGAGCCACGAGGACCTCACCGCGGCCCGGCACCGCAGCCTGCGGCGTCACGCCATTGAGACGGGCATCATCGAGCGGCTGTACGACGTCGAGTGGGGCGTGACCGAGTCGCTGGTCGCCGAGGGTCTCACAGTCGAGGTGGCGGCCCGCAACGGCGGGATGGACGAGGATGTGCTTGCGATCATCCGGTCCCAGTTCGACGCCCTGTCGGACGAGGAGCTGGACGCCTTCTTCACGGATCTCCACGCTTTCCGGCACGCGGACCTCATCTGATCCTGACGGGGTTTCGCTGACTTCGCGGAGTATGAGAGTTTGCGGCTGGTCGTCGGATGACAATTGGATGACGAGGGGCTATCCGCGGTAGGGCGCCGCAAACCGGGCTGGCGGCCTCTTGCCGGAGCCTTCTGAGTTGATATCCGGGACCGGGCCGGCTTCGTCGTTGACGGAGCCGGCCCGCCGAGCCCGTCGGGGCCGCTCAGACTATTCCTCGATCTCCTCCCACCACTGGCACCACCAGTCGCCGCCGACCAGGATGCGCAGCTTCGGGTGCCAGCAGTAGGTGATGTCCTTGTCTGTGTCGAGGTAGTACAGGCAGTTGTCGCACCGCTCGGCGCCGTTGGGCTTGCCGCGCAGGATCGCGTCCTCGGCGAGATGGCCGAGCTTCACGCTCAGCTCCTCGTCGATGGGCTTCGGCTCCGGCGCGCCGACATCGTAGACGGGTGTGGTCTCGCTCACCTGGCTCCTTCCGGGCTGGCACTGGACGTGCGCTGGGACGCGCGGCTGAGGGTATGCGCGATTGAGGGCGTGCGGAACTCCTCCCGCGCCCTGCTGCGATTGTCGCCTCCTCTGCCCGGTAGGTGGTGAACGGGGCCGTTTCGGTGTGCCGTGCGCTCCGCGGACCATGGGCTGGCCTGTAACGTCGGCGGGTGCGTATCGCGAGGTTCACAGATGGGACGGAACCGGCTTTCGGCGTTGTCGAGGGCTCGGTCGAGACGGGCGAGGCCACTGTGGCCGCGATCACCCCCCATCCGTTCGGCGCGTTCAGCTTCACCGGTGCGCGGCATTCGCTCGGCGATGTGCGGTTACTCGCGCCGGTGCTGCCCAGCAAGGTGCTGTGCGTCGGCAAGAACTATGCCGACCACGTCCGGGAGATGGGCGGGGACACCGTGCCGCAGCGTCCGGTGCTTTTCCTCAAGCCGTCGACGAGCGTGATCGGCCCGGGTGATCCGATCGCGCTTCCCGCTGACAGCGACCGGGTGGACTACGAGGGTGAGCTGGCGATCGTCATCGGGCGGTTGTGCCGCGACGTCCCGGTGGCCCGTGCCCTGGATGTCGTTCTGGGGTACACCTGCGCGAACGACGTGACCGCGCGCGATCAGCAGCAGGCGGACGGCCAGTGGACCCGGGCCAAGGGCCATGACACGTTCTGCCCGGTCGGCCCCTGGATCGAGACCGACCTGGACGCGTCCGACCTGGCGATCCGCACCACCCTCGACGGTGAGCTGCGCCAGGACTCCCGGACGAAGCTGCTGGTGCACGACATCCCGTCGCTCATCGCGTACATGTCGGCGGCGATGACCCTGCTGCCCGGTGACCTGCTGCTGACCGGGACGCCGGCAGGGGTGGGCCCGATGAGCCCTGGCCGGACCGTGGCCGTCACGGTCGAGGGGATCGGCACGCTCGCCAACCCGGTCGTGGCCCGCTGACGCTGCCGGTCGGAGTGTTGGCGCGGTTACCGCCTTGCTTCCCCCGCGGATGCGATACAGTGGGCCTCGCCCGAGAGGGCAACCTTGGGGTATGGGGTAATTGGCAGCCCAACGGATTCTGGTTCCGTTAGTCTAGGTTCGAGTCCTGGTACCCCAGCGTCAGGTGTTCCTCACCGTGAGGTGCGGTCCATCTGAAGATGGAGAAAAGAACAGCTGGCCCCGTCGTCTAGTGGCCTAGGACGCCGCCCTCTCAAGGCGGTAGCGCCGGTTCGAATCCGGTCGGGGCTACACGAGATAGGCAGTATGAAGGCCCGTTGACCTGGGCAAACCCGGTCAGCGGGCCTTCGTCGTAGGTTCGGGCCTTTGTCGTGGGTCCGGTTGTGACCGGCCGCCACCAATGATCGTCAGGAGTCTCTGCCGAATACGTGCCGAAGTTCTCGGCCGCTCCGATTGGCCCGAGGAATACGTTGTCCTGACCGGATGGGCCGTCATGGCCGGATGGTCACCGGCCAGCCGGATTACTGTACCGATCGGATTATCGGACGACGGTGAGCCGGGGCAGGGCCGCGGGGTGACGTGCCATCGTGCACTCCCGGCAGCCGCAGGAGCTCGGGCCGCCGCGCCCGTGCACGATCTCACCTGTCCTGCTCCTGGTGGTGATCAGGCGTAGTCGGGGGGAGGTGCCCTCAGCCGGCTCCTTCGTGGTGGTGATCGTCTGCGTCACCGGAGCGAGTGAGGGGAGCGGCGTAAGCGGGGCGAGCGGGGATGTCGAGCCGGTGCAGGTCAGATCCATGGCGGCTGTGGCACCTGCGGCAGTCGGGTTGGCAGCAGTCAAGGTCACGGGGAGCACGGTGTCCTCCTCCTGGGTGGCCCTTCCGAAGGCCACCTTGCAGACCACAGGTTGTCGAATCGGGCACGCACAGCGCCATGCCCCTTTTGAACCTGTTACCGACTGGTGAAGATGGTCTAGTCAGAGGTAGGCATGCTTGCCATGCCACACCATCCTTGACGGCCATGGTGCGCCAGGTGGCGATCGGTGCAGGATAGCTCGGATGTCCTCCGTGGCCCCTGTACCTGACCGGGCACGGCGTCGCCACGGTAGTGCGCGCGCCGGGCGGTTTCGCCGTGCCGAATTGTCAGGTCCCGACCGCCGGTTCGCCATGGATCCCGCGAGCGTCACCAACAAGATCGGCGGGGAACTGCTGGAGTGGATGCCGCACGGACGCGGCCTGCCCACGGAGGACTGGGTCTCCCGTCACCGGCTGCTGGTCTGGGTTCTGGCCGTCCACCTGCCCGTGATCGTTGTCTACGCCTCGTACCAGGATTTCGAGATATGGAGGGGACTGGCCTCGACCGGCCCGTCCGCGGTGCTGCTGGGCGCGGCCGTCATGCCGGGTGTGCGCCGCCTGCGCGCGCTGGCCACCAGCCTCGGCCTGCTGTGCAGCTCGGTGGTGTTCGTCCACCTCTCGCACGGGCAGACCGAGGTGTACTTCCACTTCTTCGTGGTCGTGGCCCTCATAGCCCTCTACGAGGACTGGACCGTCTACCTGTTGGCAATCGCGTTCGTGTTCGTGGCGAACGGAGCGGTCGGCGATCAGATCGTCATGCCTGACTCCGTCGGGTCGTCCTGGGTGTTCGCCGCGGTCAGCGCGGCGTTCATCTGTGCGCTGGCAGCGGCACAGGTGATCTTCTGGCATTTCAACGAGCAGGCGCGGCGGCGGGCCGAGCACTACCGGGCGCAGCTCTACGAGGGCCAGCAGAGCCTGATGGCCCGTCTTGAGGAGACCGACCGGATCCGCAGCGACCTCGTCGCCACCGTCTCCCACGAGTTCCGGACACCGCTGACCGGCATCCGCGGGACCCTGCTCACCATCAAGCGCCGGCGGGACAGGATGTCCCCGGCGCAGCTCGACGACATGCTCGATTCGGCGGTCAACTACTCCGACCGGCTGTCCCGGCTGTTGGAGAACATGCTCACCGCGGCGACGGCCACCGGCACCGAGGAGAACACCGTCGCGGACCTCCCCGAGGTCGTCAACGACGTGCTCGCGACCCTGGCCTACGCGCCGACGACAGCAGCCAACGTCAGTGTCGACGTACCGCCTCATCTGCCCGTGCGGATGGCCCGGCAGGCGCTGCACCAGGTTGTCGCGAATCTCGTCGACAACGCGCTGGTGCACTCCTGGCCGGGAGCGCCGGTACGGTTGATCGCTGGACGGGTGGGTGACGAGGTGATCCTGCGGGTGCGCAATCCCGGCCCCGATCTCGACCCGGCCACGATCCGCCAGCTTTTCGAGCCGTTCACCCAACGGGATGGAACAGCCACTCGGGAGACCGACGGCGCGGGCATGGGCCTGTACGTCGTCCGGCGCCTGGTCGAGGTCCACGGCGGGAGGCTGCGGATGGCCTCCGAGGATGGAGAGATCATCGTCGAGGTCGACATGTGGGCGGCTCTGCCTCGTCCGGCCACGGCCGGTTCGCGGCCCCCGGCAGCCGTCCACACGGCTTTCGATCGACCTGCGCTGGGTGGTCGTGCCCCACAACGGCCGACGCTGCCCCTTGCGCGCGAGTTCGGCCACCACGCCCGGCCGGGCCTTCGGCCGGGGGAGGACCTCCGGCCGGATCTTCGCTCCGGTGAGGACACCCAGGCGGGCCTTCGGCCGGGTGAGGACGCCCGGCCCCGGTCCGGCGAGGACTCACGGTCGGGCCTGCGGTCCGCTCCTCCGCTGTGGTCGAACCGGCCGCGCCCGATCGACCGTTCCGGCTGACCGACCGTTCCGACTGGTCGGCGTTCCGACTGATTGGCCATTCCGGCTGATCGGGGTTTGGTCAGCGACCGGGCAGTGACCGGTCGACCGGAACGATCAGCCGGAACTGCCGGCCGGGACGATCAGCAGTTGTTCGCCTGTAGCTTGAGGCTCACCGGTTTGCTCTTGCCGTAACTGGTGTTCGGCGCGACCGACTGCGTGACGACGGCCCCGATCTGCTTCGAGTTCAGGCACTCGTGCACGTAGGGGATGTTGGTGAAGCCGGCCCCTCGCAGGGTTGCGGAGGCATCGTTCAGCACCATGCCACGAACATCCGGTACCGCTACGCCGAGGCCCCGCGGCGGTGGGGGCGGTGCGGCGCTCGGAGTACCGCCCGATCCGCCCCCGGGGCCGGTCGGCTCGCTGCCCGGCCCGGGACGAGCCTGCGTCGTGGCGCCCGCGGGACGTCGGTACGGACGCCGGTGCGGCCGCGGATGCTGCCGGCGGCGGGGTCGACGAGGCGACGGCGGTCCGGACGCACTCCGGCTCCGTAGATGTCGGCGGCAGGGCCCGCAGGGGTGTGTTCGGCGAGCTCCGGCGCCATGTACATCGGCGTGCCGATCGTGACGCTGAGCCTGGTCATGGAGGGGGTCTGGGTCAGCCGGGCGATACCGAAGTCGGTCAGCATGGCCCGGGCAGGCCCCGGGCCGGTGGTGTCGATAAGGATGTTCGCCGGTTTGACGTCGCGGTGGACAACGCCGGCCTCGTGGACGACGGTCAGGGCCGAGAGCACCTGCCCGACGAGTTCGACGGCGTCGGCGGTGGGGAGCCGGCCGCGCTCGCGCAGATATCCGCGCAGGTCCACCCCGTCCACGAGGTCCATCACGATCGCGAGGGTGTCGCCCTCGGCGACGATGTCGCGAACCTTCACCAGGTGCAGGTCGTCGAAGGCCAGCAGGACCCTGCGCTCGCGCAGGAACCGGTCGACGATCTCAGGGTCGTCGGACACCTCGGGCCGCAGGATCTTGACCGCCACCATCCCACGGTCACCGGTACCATCATCGACCCGCTCGCCCCGCCAGACCTCGCCGCTGGCGCCCTTCCCGAGCGGCTGGTGCAGGATGTAGCGGGAACCCAGCCTTCGCGTCGCCGGTGTTCCCCCTGTGCGCAGCACATCAGCTGCAGGCGCATCGGCCAGGCACAGCGGTACAGGCCCGGCGACCAGGACTTTATGACGGAAACACCGGTAGCGGGCAGGCACGGTCGCGCCGTCCGCCGATTCTTGCGGAACGCGAGGGGGCCGCGACGGTGGACCACGGGGTTGGTCCGGATACCCCGTCTCGCTTTTGTATCGGAGCAAAAGGGGTACTCTGCGCCACCACCCACGTGACAGAGGGGAACACGTGACCGCAGCTGACAGCGGTGAGTGCGGACATGCCAAGAGCGGACGTGCTCAGATGAGCCCGCAGGACCGCTCGGCGCTCGAAGAACTCGGGACGGTCAGGAACTACGCGCGGGGTGACGTCCTGTTACGGGAAGGCGACCACGCCGATCTGGTAATGATCATGCGGACGGGCCGGGTGAAGGTCGTGACCGTCGCCGAGAGCGGTTACGAGACCCTGCTCGCCCATCGTGGCCCCGGTGATCTCATCGGCGAGATGGCGGTCATCGACGGCGAGACCCGTTCGGCGTCGGTCGTGGCGGTGGAGCCCGCGCAGGTGATCGTCGTGTCCGCCGAGGCGTTCCGGACGTTCGTGGCCACGCATCCCCAGGTCGTGCGAGCCCTGGTCAGCTCGATCACCCGACGGCTGCGGGAGTCCGACCGGCGGCGGTCGGACCTGGGCGCGTACCCGACCGACATCCGTCTCGCCCGGCACCTGCTGGAGCTCGCGGAAGGGCACGGGAACAGGCAGCCCGACGGCAGTGTTGTGATCACATTGCGTGTGACGCAGCGTGACTTGGCGGCAGCCATCGGATCGTCCCGAGAATCCGTCGGCCGGGACCTCAGGGATTTTCGTTCAGCTGGACTGATCGTGAACAGGGGAAGAACGATCGTCGTCCTGAACGTCGTTACTCTGCGTGCGTTCGCTTACGGCGAAAATCCAGACCGCCGAATGTGACGGATGACGTCGTCCGGCTGCCCGGCGGCCGCTACGACAGTTATGGGCGGGAACGCCTTCTTCGAGGCATTCACGGGCTGTCCGCGAGGTGCCGGATGTCTCACTCTCAGTGATCAGGAGACTTGGGCCTCCGGCGGCGCGCGAGGCAGAGCGGAGCCAGCCCGCGGCGGGAACAGGGGGTCCGCCGCGGGTAAGGAAGGACGGAGCCTGTGGGACGGCGGTGAGACCGTGCCGCTCAGCCGCTCAGCCGCTCAGCCGCGGCGGCGACGGCGGCTCCGTGGCGCTGACCGGGGGAGCGGGTGAGCCGTTCGACCGGGCCGGACAGTGACAGTGCCGCGACGACCCTGCCGGTGGCGTCGCGTACCGGGGCCGACACGGACGCGAGCCCGGCCTCACGTTCACCGACGCTGTCGGCCCAACCCCGCTGTCGCACCTGTTCCAGGGCGGACGCCTCGAAGACCGCGCCCGCCGGCAGTTCGGCCGGACCAGCGATCGAACCGGCCGGACCAACCCGTGCGGCCGGACCGGCCGCCGATCCGGCGCTGGCGTCCCAGCCCGGGAACGGGTCCGCGCCGAAGGCGAGCAGGACCTGTGCGCCGGACCCGGCGGCCATCGGCAGCATGGTCCCGACCGGGACGGTGTCACGCAGGCCGCTGGCGCGTTCGGCGGCGGCCACGCATACCCGCACGTCCCCGCGCCGCACGTAGAGCTGGGTGCTCTCCCCGGTGGCGTCCCGCAGCTGTGCGAGTACCGGCGCGGCGGCGGCCAGCAGAGCCCACGGCAGCGGCGCCGCACCACCGGCGGCAAGTCGGGGACCGGGTACGAACCGGCCGCTGGGGTCCCGTCCGACCAGCCGGTGTACCTCGAGGGCGACCGCCAGGCGGTGGGCGGTCGCCCGGGTCAGCCCGGTACGGGTGACCAGGTCGCCGAGGGAGGCGGGGGATGCCTCCACCGCGTTCAGTACGAGGGCCGCCTTGTCCAGCACGCCGACTCCGCTAAGCTGTTTCATGCATTGATACTGCCATCCTAAATAGTGAGACACACCGGGATGCGCGAGATTTCGGATGGTCCGGATCAGTGATCTTCAGTGATCTTCAGTGATCTTCAGTGATCTGCACCGCACGTTAGCCACCCCGTCCGGCGCAGCCGGGCGGGTCCGAGGAAGCCAGCTGAAGGAGTGGGCCATGGGGCGCACACTCGCGAAGAAGGTCTGGGACGCCCACGTCGTCCGGCGTGCCGACAACGAACCCGACCTGCTCTACATCGACCTGCATCTCGTCCACGAGGTGACCAGCCCGCAGGCGTTCGAGGCGCTGCGGCTGGCCGGCCGGCCCGTCCGCCGCCCGGATCTGACCATCGCCACCGAGGACCACAACGTCCCGACCATCGACACGCTGCTGCCGATCGCCGACCCGGTCTCGGCCGCCCAGGTCGAGGCCCTGCGTAAGAACTGCGCCGACTTCGGCGTCCGGCTGCACCCCATGAACGACCCCGGCCAGGGCATCGTCCACGTCGTGGGCCCGCAGCTGGGCCTGACTCAGCCGGGCATGACGATCGTCTGCGGCGACAGTCACACCTCCACCCACGGCGCGTTCGGCGCGCTCGCCTTCGGCATCGGCACCAGCCAGGTCGAGCACGTGCTGGCCACCCAGACGCTGCCGCAGCGCCCGCCCAAGACCATGGCCGTCACCGTGGACGGGGCGCTGCCGGCCGGCGTGACCGCCAAGGACCTGATTCTCGCGATCATCGCCCGGATCGGCACCGGCGGCGGTCAGGGCCACGTGATCGAATACCGGGGTGAGGCCGTCCGGGCGCTGTCCATGGAAGGCCGCATGACGGTCTGCAACATGTCCATCGAGGCGGGTGCCCGCGCCGGCATGATCGCCCCGGACGAGGTGACCTTCGCCCACCTGAAGGGGCGCCCGCACGCACCGGTCGGAGCCGCCTGGGACGAGGCGCTGGCCTACTGGCGGACGCTCGCCACCGACGACGACGCCACGTTCGACCGCGAGGTCGTCCTCGACGCCGCCGAGCTGAGCCCGTTCGTCACCTGGGGCACCAACCCCGGACAGGGCGCGCCGCTGGCCTCCCGCGTTCCCGACCCGGCCGACTACGCCGATCCCGCGCTGCGGGCCTCGGTCGAGCGGGCCCTGGCCTACATGGCGCTCACCCCGGGCACGCCGCTGCGCGACGTCGCCGTGGACACGGTGTTCATCGGCTCCTGCACCAACGGGCGCATCGAGGACCTGCGGGCCGCCGCCGACGTCCTGCGCGGGCGCCGGGTCGCCGATGGTGTGCGCGTCCTGGTCGTCCCGGGTTCGATGACGGTGAAGGCCGACGCCGAGTCCGAAGGGCTCGACGAGGTCTTCCGCGCCGCCGGGGCGCAGTGGCGCAGCGCGGGGTGCTCGATGTGCCTCGGGATGAACCCGGACACCCTGCGGCCGGGTGAGCGCAGCGCGTCGACGTCCAACCGCAATTTCGAGGGACGTCAGGGCCCCGGCGGCCGCACCCATCTCGTGTCGCCGGCTGTTGCCGCGGCCACTGCCGTCACCGGGCGCCTGACCGCCCCAGCCAACCTCTGACCTCCCGCGACACCTCACACCCGACGAAGGGAGCGCACCCACGATGGAGGCGTTCACCACCCACACCGGCCGGGCGGTGCCGCTGCGGCGCAGCGACGTCGACACCGACCAGATCATCCCCAGCGAGTGGCTGAAGCGGATCGAACGCACCGGGTTCGGCGCCGGGCTGTTCTCCGAGTGGCGGGCCGACCCCGCGTTCGTCCTGAACACGCCCGCCTACGCGGGTGCCACGATCCTGCTTGCCGGCCCGGACTTCGGTACCGGGTCGTCTCGCGAGCACGCCGTGTGGGCTCTGCAGGACTACGGATTCAAGGCTGTGATCTCCGCCAGGTTCGCCGACATCTTCCGCGGCAACGCTCTCGGCAACGGGCTGTTGCCCGTCACGATACCCGCCGCGACGGTCGAGGCGCTGAGCAGCCAGGTCGAGGCCGATCCCACCATCGAGATCACCGTTGACCTGGACGCCCGCGAGGTGCGCGCACCCGGGCTCGTCGCGGCCTTCGAGCTCGACGACTTCACCCGCTGGCGGCTCATGGAGGGGCTGGACGACGTGGGCCTGACATTGCGCCGGCATGACGCCATCACCGTCTTCGAGGCCACCCGGCCCGGTTGGCTGCCCACCACCGTACCGGCCGTGATCGGAACCAGCGAAGAATACTGAATGTTACGAAACACGGGCTATCGGAGGATCGCCGGTATCCACCCGATGGCTCCGATGATCTAGAAGAGCCGTTGACGTGCATGTTTGTGTCGCGCGACACGCGCATGGGAATTGCCCTAACCGGTGGACATGCCTACGGTGCAGCGCAGTGTGATGCCCGATCTGCTCCCTACCCCGCGCCTGCGGGGGGCGTCCGGAGGTTGTTGTGAACAAGTCCCAGTTGGTTGATCGCATCGCTCAGCAGATCGAGGGCGGACGATCGAACGCGACCAAGGCCGTCGATGCCGTCTTCGACGCGATTCAGGAGGCCGTATCCGCCGGTGAGAAGGTGACCATCACGGGGTTCGGCGTCTTCGAGCGCGTCGAGCGGGCGGCCCGTACCGGTCGCAACCCCGCAACAGGCGAGCCGGTGCACGTCGCCGCCTCGGTCGTACCGAAGTTCCGGCCCGGCTCGGAGTTCAAGGCCAGCGTCTCCGCCAGCGAGGACCAGTAGGACCAGTAGGACCGAAGGGCATGCGACCATGATTTCGGCCGAAGGGCGAGGGATGATGGCGAAGCCGTCGCTCGCCCGGAGGCCGTGATAGGCATGGGTCGCATGCCCGGAGGCTTTGAGAGATCCAGCGGGGCTGGTCATCTGCTGGCGGTTGCCGACCGCGCAGGTCGGCTGCTTGTGGTCAGCACGGCGTCACCCGTCCGGGCGACGCCGTGCCAGTCGGGTCTGTCCTGTGCGCCCGTCCGGGCGGGGTCAGGCGTGCGCCGGCTGCCGCGGGGGCAGGCCCATCAGGTCGGCCTGGTAGTCCGACAGCGGCTCCTGGTCCGGGCTGGTCGACCGCCGGTACCAGGTCCCGTCCGGCCGCAGGATCCAGGCTGCCACGCCCTCGGAGAAGGCGTGGTCGAGCATGGTCTTCAGGGGCCCCTGCTGGGACGGCTGCGCGACCCGTACCAGCGCTTCGATCCGCCGGTCGAGGTTGCGGTGCATCATGTCCGCGCTGCCGATCCAGCACTCCTGCAGCGCGGTGAACTCCAGCACCCTGCTGTGCTCCAGGAAACGGCCCAGGATCGAGCGGACGTGCACCGTCTCGGACAGGCCCGGGACGCCCGGTCGCAGTGCGCAGATCCCGCGGACAAGGCACTGGACGGGTACGCCTTCGCGGGAGGCCCGGTACAGCGCGTCGATGACCTCTTCGTCGACGAGGCTGTTGACCTTGATGCGGATCCCGGACAGGCCACCTTGGCGCGCCGCCTCGGTCTCCCGCTCGATGCGTTCGATGATCCCGTCCCGCATGAGCTGGGGGGCGACCAGCAGTGAGCGGTACTCGGTCTGGCGGCTGTAACCGGTCAGGACGTTGAACAGGTCGGTGAGGTCGGCGCCGATGTCCGGGTCGGCGGTGAGCAGACCGAGGTCCTCGTACAGACGGGCCGTCTTCGGGTTGTAGTTCCCGGTCCCGATGTGGCAGTAGCGTCGAAGCCCACCGCGTTCCTGGCGGACCACCAGGCATGTCTTGCAGTGGGTCTTCAGCCCGATCAGCCCGTACACGACGTGGCAGCCCGCCCGTTCCAGCTCGCGGGCCCACCGGATGTTCGCGGTCTCGTCGAACCTGGCCTTGATCTCCACCAGGACGACGACCTGCTTGCCGGCCTCGGCTGCGGCGATCAGCGCGTCCACGATGGGGGAGTCACCCGAGGTCCGGTACAGCGTCTGTTTGATGGCCAGCACGTGTGGGTCGGCGGCGGCCTGTTCGATGAAGCGCTGCACCGAGGTGGTGAACGAGTCGTAGGGGTGGTGGACGAGCACGTCGCCCTCACGCAGCGCCGTGAAGAAGTCGACATGATCGTCGGAGGACACCAGTCGCGGGTGGGTCCCTCGCACATGCGGACGGTCCTTGAGCTCCAGGCGGTCGAGTTCGTACAGCGCCCACAGCACCGACAGGTCGAGCAGCCCGCGGACCCGGACAACCTCACGATGGGTGACCTCCAGCTCGCGCATCAGGAGATCCAGCAGGTTGTCGTCGACGTCGTCGCCGACTTCGAGACGGACGGCCGGGCCGAACCGCCGGCGGGCCAGCTCGCGCTCGAGCGCCTGCAGCAGGTCCTCGGCCTCGTCCTCCTCGACCTCCAGGTCGGCGTTGCGGGTCACCCGGAACAGGTGGGAGTCCACCACCTCCATGCCGGGGAAGAGCTGTGACAGGTGGGCGGAGATCACCTCTTCCAGCGGGATGAAGCAGACCTCTTGATCGTCGGAGTCCTTGTTGCGCACGACGTAGCGATCGTTCGCCTCCCGGGGGTTCTCCGGGTCGACCCGGATCAGCCGGGGCACGTTCTGTGGGACCTTCACACGGGCGAACCGGTCGCCGTCCCCGCCCGGGTCACGCACGGTCACAGCAAGGTTGAGAGACAGCCCGCTGATGTAGGGGAAGGGATGCGCCGGGTCGACCGCGAGCGGGGTGAGGACGGGAAAGACCTGCTGGTGGAAGTAGTGATGCAGCCGGTCCTTCTGCCCCTCGGTCAGGTCGCCCCACAACCGGATGGTGATGCGCGCCTCCGCCAGGGCGGGTATGACAGCCTCGCTGAAGCACCGGGAGTGACGCTCACCAAGCTCGGCCGCGGTACGGCTGATGAGGTCGAGCTGCTCACGGGCGGTGAGACCGTCGGCGGAAAGCACCGCGAGCCGGGTCGCCTCGCGGCGCATCAGGCCCGCGACCCGCACCATGTAGAACTCGTCGAGATTGCTGGCGAAGATTGCCAGGAACTTGGCGCGTTCGAGCAGCGGGACGCTCGTGTCCTCGGCAAGTGCCAGCACCCGTGCGTTGAAGTCCAGCCAGGACTTCTCGCGGTTGATGAAACGATCATTTGGAAGATCTGACGGTACCGGTGGCCGGGGTGCCTCCAGCGGCTCGAGCAGGGCGCTTCGCGGTTTGCGTTGCGGCTGCTCGGATCGATCCACCACCAGCTCGGTCATGCCCTCGATGGTGCCAGCCTCCTGCGAACGAAGTAGGCGTGCGCGGCAATTAGGACCTGCGCAACTTGGCTGGGAGGACGCTTAGACGAACGTCGTGTGTAACGCTCACGAAATGTGCCTGGATGAATATCGCAGCATGGGGGAAACATCCCGTCGGTCGACGTCGGCGTCGGCGCCAGGGGTTGCCGGAGCGTGGCGGTGACGGCCGGGGCGGTACCGGCGCAGACAGTGCGTGCGCAACAGCCGGAACAGGCAGCGCTGCTACAGACGGTGCCGGACGGTGTGCTGGCCGCTGCCGTGATGGACGTCGACCCGGCGAACACGGCGGCCATGTCAGTCACCTACCGTATTCGGCAGCGGTTCAGCTACACCTATGACGGCCCGGCCTGGCAACTGGTGCATCGCCTTGTCGTCGTCCCCCCTCGACGCCACGGTGACCAGACGTTGCGTGCGTATCACCTCGCCGTGTCCGATCCGGCGGCCACCGTCACCTGGGAGCGCACGGTCGACGGTGCCCGGGCTGCACTGGTGAGGCTCGACACCGTGCCGGCGCGGCTCGACTTCGACGTCACGGTCGCCCTCGCGCGCACCGCCGGGGCCGGACCGCCGCGGCTGCCGGCGTCCGCGCTGACCGGCCGCAGGTTGCTGACGCCGACACCGCTGACGGCGCCCGATGCCACCATGATCGCGGCAGCTCGGGCCCTGGCCGTCCCCGACCCCCTCGAGACCGCGTTGCGGTGCTGCTCCTGGGTGTACCGGAGGATCGAGTACGCAGGAGGGAGCACCGACGTCACGACCACGGCCGCGCAGGCTCTCGCCGGGGGCCGCGGGGTCTGCCAGGACCACGCGCACGTCCTGTTGGCGCTGTGCCGGGCCGCGGGCGTGCCCGCACGGTACGTCTCCGGTCACATGATCGGCGAGAGCACCTCGCACGCCTGGGTCGAAGTGATCGTTCCCGAGGCTGCGGCTCGGGCCCTGCACGGTCGTGCGGCAGGCCGCGACGACGTCCTCACCAGTTCCGGTGTTGACGCATGGACGCATGGTGATGCGGGTGCGAGCCTGGCCGGGGCCGGGGCCGGGGCCGGCCAGGCTCGCACCCGCATCAC